>SLHB01000223.1 GCA_007136375.1 Candidatus Hydrogenedentota bacterium | reverse complement strand
TTGGGCCGGAGCCGCGAGGCCGTCTACCGGCTGTACCAGCTTGGCCTGGCCTACCGCGTCTCCGGAGACGAAGCCTACGCGGCCCGGGCGGAAGAGGAGATGCTCGCCATCGCGGAGTTTGAGGATTGGAATCCGTCCCACTTCCTGGACACGGCGGAGATGACCCACGCCATGGCCGTGGGCTACGACTGGACGCACGACTACCTGTCCGAGGCGAGCCGGGCGGCGATCCGTGGCGCCATCATCGAGCATGGCCTCACGCCAGGGTTGGACGCCTACGAAGGGCGCGCTTCCGCGTGGTGGGTCTGGGCCGAGAACAACTGGAGCCAAGTGTGTCATGGCGGCCTGATGATTGGCGCGCTGGCCGTGGCCGATGACGAGCCGGAACTCGCGGAGACGATCCTAAAGGAGGGGCGCCGCCGCCTCCACGTGGCGATGGACGGCTTCGCCCCCTGTGGCGGCTGGGTGGAAGGCCCCGGCTACTGGGGTTACGCCACGCGGTATCTCGTGTACCTGTTGGCGGCGTTGGAAAGCGCCCTGGGGACGGACTTCGCCATCGGCGCCTTCGAGGGCGTGGACCGGGCGGGGCATTTCCGCATGCACGTAGCCAGTCAGGCCGACCGGACCTTCAACTGGGGCAACAACAGCCCCGGCGGCGGCGGCGCGGCTCAGCTCTATTGGTTCGCCCAACGTTTTGGCGAGCCCGCGTTCGCGTGGTTCCACGAAGACCGCATGGGGCGGCCCGACGCCCGCGACCTCCTCTGGTACGAGCCCAGAGACCAAGCGGGAACGCCGGAGCTTGCGTTGGACGCGTATTTCGAGGGCGTGGAGGCGGCTTTCTTCCGGGGTTCGTGGGAGGACCCGGACGCTTTGTACGCCGGGTTCAAGGGCGGCTTCAACCACGAGAACCACAACCACCTGGATCTCGGCAACTTCGTCATCGACGCCCTTGGCGTGCGTTGGGCCATGGACCTGGGGCCCGACGACTACAACCTGCCCGGCTATTTCGGCGCGCAACGCTGGGAGTACTTTCGGCTCCGCACCGAGAGCCACAACACCCTGCTCATCAACGGCGAGAACCAGAGCCCCTCGGCGGAGGCGCCCATCGTGGCCTTTCGGAGCGGCGGCGATCTCGCGTACGCCGTGGCGGATTTGGCGGAGGCCTACGAAGAAGTCCCGGAGATGCGGCGGGGATTGGCCTTGATCGACCGGAACAAGGTGTTGGTGCAAGACGAATTCGAAGCGGCCGAATCCGTCGAGGCGGAGTGGGGGATGATGACCGACGCGGACGTGCGCATCGACGGCGGCCACGCCATCCTGGAGAAGGACGGCGAAACCTTCCAGGCGCGCATCCTGGAGCCCGCGGACGCCGTCTTCACCGTCGAAGACGCGAACCCGGATCCGCCCGAGCGGCAACACGAGAATGCCCAGCGCCTCATGATCCGCATCGGCGGCGTGGACAACGCGCGCATCGCCGTGTTGCTGTGGCCCGGCGAAGGCGGCGCCGACGCCCCGGAGTTGCGTCCCTTGGAGGACTGGATCGCCGGCGCGGACTGACGTCGCCGCCGCGCTGCTCTTGAATGGCAAACCGCCCCCGCGTGGACGCCTGGCGCCGCGCGGGGGCGGCGTACGCTGTGGGTGGAGTTCCGCCTATACGACCCGGGGCACGCGGAACTCGTCGCGGCTCGGCGGGTCGATGTACGTGTTGGCCTCCGTGCTGTTGAACCGCTGGGTCTCGCTGTCAAAGTTCAGCGAGATGTTCCCCATGCGGTGGGCGATGTTGGCCATGTGCACCATAACGTTGCTGGGATGGGCGACGAAGGGGTTCGCCGTCGGCTGTTCCCGGGTGCGGATGCATTCCAGGAAGTTCTGCGCGTGGGGGATGTCCGGCACGCGCCCGGCCATGCTCTCCACGGGCTCGCCGCCCTCCTCGTGGATGACCCAGCCGCCGCCGTGCCGCCCCGCGTACATGAGGCCGTTGGACCCGTAGAGCTCGATGCGCGTGGCGTTGGTGGCCCAGTCGGGGAAATTGTCGCCTTCCCGGGTGCTCCCGTCCGTCTTGCGCATGTAGGCGGGGTAACCCGTGAGGTCAAAGGAGACCACGCAGTTGTCGAACTCCCAGGTGGCCACTTGCACGTCGGGCCGTTCCGAATCGTCGTCGCCGTAGACGAACCGGCCGCCGATGCAACGCACGCTCTTCGGGAGTCCCGGGTCGCCCAGGAGCATGAGGGCCATGTCGATCTGGTGGATGCCGTCGCCGGCCATGTCGCCGCCGTTGAAGTCCCAGAAGTGATGATAGCCATGGCGGAACACGCTGTCGTAATAGGGCCACTCCTTGGGCGTCCGGCCGACCCACGTGTTCCAGTCGAACCCTTCCGGCGGATCCTCCGGTTCGCCGAGATGGAAGGCGCCGCCGGACTTCGCGTTGTACACCTTGACCAGCGCGACATCGCCCAGCGCCCCCTCGGCGATCCGGTCCCGCGCCGCCATGACGTACTCCGCCGACCGGCACTGCGTCCCCACCTGGACGATGCGGCCATGCTTCATCGCCGCCTCGGCCACTTTCATGCTCTCGAAGATGTTGTGGGAATGGATCTTTTCGACAAAGACATCCTTGCCCGCCTGGCAAGCCCGGATCGTGGGGAGCGCGTGCCAATGATCCGGCGTCGACACCACGACGGCGTCCACCTCGTCCGACGCGAAGACCTCGTTCATATCCTTGGTCATCTTCGGGGCCGTCTCCTGCTCATGGCTCAAGAAGGCCCACGCGTCATCCATCCGGTCCTGGCGCAGGTCGCAGAGGTACGTCAACTGCGCGCCCTCGCTCATCAGGCCGCCCGTCACCATCCGGCCCCGGAAGCCGCAACCGATCATGGCGATGTTGATCCGGTCGTTCGCGCTGAAGGCGCGCCGGCTGCCCATCGCGCCCGCCGCGAGGGCCGCGCCGCCCGCGCCCAGGAACTGTCTTCGCGTCATGCCCATGCCGCCCGTCTCCTCGTGATCAAGCCGCCGCGCTGATTCCAGCGGGCCCGGCTCCGTTACCGCCCCGGCCGCTCCGGCGCGTCCAACATCCAGCCTATCAGATTCCCCGGGCGGCATAAACCAGGCCCCGGCCCTGATTCGCGGAGGGTCATCTGGCCGCGCAAGGGATCCCAGCGGTAGATCGCGTCAACGCCCGCACGCCCCACACCTCTCGTCGTTCCCGCAAGGGACTCCCCCGGCAATACAGATCATCGGCGAAGGAATGGCGGCTCCCGACGCGTCGGCTGGCGGCGTGAAAGGTCCGCGTGTTTAGTTTTTAAGATGATAGAACAAGGGCAAAGACATGGTGTTTAGCGCGATGAAAAAATTAATGCTAAGGGTATTGACAAGAGAAGTGAACAATGCTAGGGTCTTCCTCACGGATACGCGATTCAGGCAAGACGGCTGTTGTGGCGGGCGGCGCACGCACATCACGGCGCCGTGGCCAAGCCAAGGCCAAGAATTGAGGAGCAACCAGTGTGACAAGGGCCCTGAGCATGGCGACTGTTGCGGGCCGTGACCGCGTTGGCACTCCCCATGACTGCGAGCGTCGTCGACATCGGCGCGCTGGTCGGGGCGTGCCCATCGCGCGACTGCTCAGTGAAAAGGAGGCCAAGCCCGTGTGGAACTTCCGCATGCGGTCGGCACGCTTTGAAAATGGATGTTGATGCGAGTTAGGGCTGTACTGTCGATACATTGTGGCAATATGAA
>SLHB01000245.1 GCA_007136375.1 Candidatus Hydrogenedentota bacterium | reverse complement strand
CCACGAAGCGGGCGCCGGCCTCCACGAGCCGGCGGGCCAACAGGCAACCCGGACCGAAGCGGTGGCCCACGTCGTAGGCCTGGAGCGTTTCCGGCCGCTCGTCCGAGAAGTCGAAGGCGTCCTTGACGGGCGAATCCATCATGGCCCGGGCGTCGTCCATCATGGTCATGTAGTCTTGGGCCCGCGGCGCATCCCGCAATGCCTCGGAGCCGCCCGCCGCTAGGGTGTTCAGGAGCCGCTGCCGCCGCTCCAACCGGTCCTCGTCCATGCCCGCGATAGCCTCCAGCGTGTCCAGGCCTTCGTGGGGATGCGGCACCATGAACGGGCCGTACTCCACCGGCAGGAAACCCGGTCCCATGAACTCGTTGATGAACAGGAACTCTTCGTTATTCGTGTTGATGTCCCGGCCAATGTCGATGTAGGCGGGCACATGTTCGTGGCGCCGGCCAAGGGTCCGGGCCACGATCGCCCCCATGCTCGGCGCCTTAAACCCCGCCGGAAACAGGTAGCCCGTCTTCATGTAGTGCTGGGCCCGTAGGTGAACGGCGCCGAACTGGGTCTCGTTCGTCAGGCTACGCAGCACGGCGCCCTTGTCCATCACCGACGCGATGTTCTCCAAGCCCTCGCCAAAAGAAATCCCGTCGGCGGCCGTGGGAATGATGGGGCATGTTCCCAGGACTTCACTGCCCCGCATGTCTTTTTCGAAGGGCGTGTGCTTCTTGGGATCCCATGTGTCCGCTTGCGCGACGCCGCCTGGAAGCCATACGAGAATCATGCTGTCCGCCTTCGCGGGAGGCATCCCCGCGGCGCGCAATCCTTCTTCGTTGAATTCGGCGCCGGCGTAGGACGCCAGTCCGGCGCCGGCCACGGCGGCCGCGCTCGTCCTGAGAAAGTCCCGCCGGCCTATGCTCCGGCTCATAGCGCTAGTCTCCTCCACGGTTCAAAGCCCTCCGGCCAAACGGGCGAGCTGGAATCGCCGCCCGCGCATCCCCCGGCCGGACCGTTCCCGCCAGGATCCCCTTACACGGGGCGGGCGCGTCCGGCCGCCCCGGGGAATCCTTGTTATGTTGACTACCTTTAGCTAATCTAACATGGCCCCGGATCGCAGTCAACGCGGGCCCCTGGGCCCGTTTGCGCTGCGGGGAGAGCGGCGGCTATCATCGCCGCAGGCAGGGGACACCGCCCTTGAAACCCGCCGCTTCTGGACCCGCACCGGGTCTGTACGCAAGGAAAATACATGACTGACGACGCGAGATTCGCAATTATTGACGGAAAATCCATTGCCGCCGCGATCCGGGAGGAAGTGAAGGACGCCACAGCCGGCCTGAAGGCCAAAGGCGTGACGCCTGGGTTGGCTGTCGTGCTGGTGGGAGACGACCCGGCGAGCCAGGTGTACGTGCGGAACAAGCACAAGGCCTGCGAGGCGGCGGGCGTCGCCTCCTTCGAGCACGCGCTTCCGGCGAGCACGCCCGAATCCGAGTTGCTGGCCCTGATCCAGCAACTCAACGAGGACCCGGCCGTTCATGGAATCCTGGTGCAGTTGCCGCTCCCTCGGGGGATATCGGAGGAACGGATCATCGACGCCATCGACCCGGCCAAGGACGTGGACGGCCTTACCGCCGTGAACCAGGGCCGGCTCCTCGCGGGGAAGGACACGCTGGAGCCCTGCACGCCCCAGGGTTGCCGCGAACTTCTCCTGCGGTCCGGCCACGATCCCGCGGGCAAGCATGTGGTGATCGTGGGCCGCTCGAACCTCGTCGGCAAGCCCTTGGCGGCCATGCTCATGCAGAAGGCCCCCGGCGGCAACGCGACGGTGACCGTGTGCCACAGCCGCACCCCGGACGTGGCCGCGCACACCCGTGAGGCGGACATCGTCGTCGCGGCCATCGGCGTGGCGGGCTTCATCACGGCGGACATGCTCCGCGAGGGCACCGTTGTCATCGATGTGGGCATCAACCGCGTGGAGGATCCCGCGGCGAAGAAAGGCTACCGCCTCGTGGGCGACGTGGACTACGCGGGGGCGGCGTCCAAGACAGCCGCCATCACCCCCGTGCCCGGCGGCGTTGGACCCATGACCGTGGCCATGCTGCTCCAGAACACGCTGAAGGCCGCTCGCCAGCAAACCGGCGCGGCGGAGTAGACGCACGCGCCCCCGCCGCGCCGATCATCCATCCCCGTCTCAGTGGCCCGCGTCCTTCAGCCCCTTCACGCTGTCCAGGCGAGGGATCGAATACGTGCCCATGATCATCTGGTCTAGGACGCTCACATCCGTTGTGTGTTGGCGCGCGACCTCCAGGTCAATGATCTTGTCCTTGTAGAGTTTGTGAATGTAGCTCTCGAACAAGAACGAATGGGAGATCGTCTGCTGCATGCCGATGCGGATGCCGTCCGTATCGCCCATCAAGATCGAATCATTGATGGACTTCACGTCGTTGAACATGATCTCCACGGCGGGCGCCCGGCCACCCCCAATCCGGGGGAGCAGCCGCTGGCAGATGACGCACTTCAGACTGTCCCGCAACTGGCCGCGAACAAGATCGCGCTCGACGGGGTCGAAGAAGCTCACGATGCGATTGACCACCTCGTAGGCCGTGTTCGCGTGGAGGGTGCTGATAACCAAGTGCCCGGTGGCCGCCGCGTTGATGGCCGAACGGATGGTGTCCGGATCGCGCATCTCGCCGATGACGATAACGTCGGGATCGTGACGCAACGCGCCCGTGACAGCCAAGTTGAAGCTGCTCACGTCCACGCCGGTGTGCCGCTGGGACACCAGGGACTTCTTGTTGCGGTGGACGTACTCGATGGGATTCTCAATGGTGAGAATGTGGAGGCACCGGTTTGTATTAATCCAGTCCACAAGGGCGGCCACGGTCGTCGATTTCCCGCTGCCCGTCATGCCCGTGACGAGGACGAGGCCGTGGTGCATCACGGCGAGCTTCTGCATCGTCTCGCCGGGGATGTGGAGATCGTCGAAGGAGGGAATCACCTCGGGCAAGTACCGCATCGTCACGTGAGGCGCGCCGGCCTTGATGAAGGCCGAGATGCGGCTGTAGCCCAACCCCGCCTGATGATAGTTAAAGCTCGTTTGCAGGTCTTCCTTAAACTCATTCCAGTACCGCTCCGCCGCGACCTCCTTTAGGATGTTGTTGATTTGCGCCGCGGACAGCGCGGGCAAGGCGTCGGAGCGCTGGGTCTCGCCGTCCACCCGAAACACGGGCAACTCGCCCGGCGACAGGTGCACGTCGCTCGCCTTCAGCTTCACCATCGTCTCGAAAATGTGCTCAACGCTGACGGGATCGGACCGGTACTGCTCCCCCGCGAGCCGCCAGACTTCGGGAAGACGCACCTTTTCGCTGAAAGCGTCCAACGCCGCCTGCACGCGTTCCGACGGCCGCGAGGCGTCCTCTGGGGTGAAATGCAGCGCAGTCTTGCCGTTCTCGCTGTCCTTCCGGCATACGTCGCTGTAGGCCTCCGCCACCTCGTCAATGGCCGTCGCCGTCTTGTCGCTCATCTTGCCGCAACGGAACGTAAACGCCGTGTACTCCGTGTCATAGCCTTCCCGCTCGCCGATCAACTCCACCGTCTTGGCGCGCATGATGAGACGGCGGGGAATTCCTTGTGTCTTCTCCAATACCTCCTCCGCCACGGCCATGATCTCTTGCACGCTCTTCTGCCGTCCAACGCCAACTACAATTTCCATACCGCCGTACCCCCTTCCAGAAGACCAGGACT
>SLHB01000080.1 GCA_007136375.1 Candidatus Hydrogenedentota bacterium | reverse complement strand
TGGGCCTCGTCCCCCTACTCGCCGTGTTGGCCGTGCTGTATGGGGTCATGCTCTTTCGTTTTGACTTCCGCGGCGATCTTGATTACATGGACGGACTCAAGACCTTTCCATTGAGCGCGGCGGCCATTGCCGCGGGCCAACTGGCGGCGAGCACGCTTATCGTGGGTTGCATCCCCGCCGCCATGCTGTGCGCCTTCGCGCTGGCGTCGGGGCAATTCGTCCTCGCTCCCGTCCTCGTCGTCTCGGCTTTTCTTCTGATTTACTGCGTGTTGGCCTTGGAAAATCTGTTCTATCTTGTGTTTCCCATTCGGTTCACCGCGCAATCGCCCATGGATTTTCAGTATCTCGGCCGGGCGTACGTGCTGCTTATCCTCCGCATCCTAACCTTGGGCGTCTTGGCGGCTGGGGCCTTCGGGCTCGGCGCCGGCGCCGCGTGGCTTTTCCCGGCGTGGAGCCAGGTTGTCTTCGTCGTGGTGACCTGGCTCGCCCTCGCCGGGCAGGGCCTTGCCCTCACATTGGCCGCTGGCGCCGCCTTCGTACGCTTCGATCCTAGCGTCGACACGCCCGCATAACCGCGGCGGCGCCCGGACCGCGGCGGGCGCCGCATCATGACATTGCCAAGCCGGTGGATGTGCTGATAAGCTTGACGCGCCTGGCGCAAACCCATTCCCAATCTTGGCCTTTGTTGGGGAGCGGCCAAGACGCCGCGCCGCCCCTCCGGATCACTGGTGACCCGGGCCTGGGCTCCGAACTCCGTGCCCCTCGCGCGCAACGTCCAACGAACAGCCAACTCAAGCGGATACGCGCGGAGACAAAGACAACGCGACAGTCTGGATACGTACCCAATGGATATACTTCGCGACACCTCGCCACACACCTTTCACATTCCCGTCATGGGAACCGGCTTCACCATTGACACGCCCCTGAAGGTGGCCCGGTATGGCGTCAGTTCGGCCATGTCGTTGGGCGACGACCTCCTTCTGGAACAAATGCGCCGGCATCACAGTGAACAGGCGGACGAACCCTTTCAAGAAATAACCCCCAAGGAAGACGATTTTCGCGCGCGCCGCGTTACGGCCTACCTCAATCTCGTGGACAAACTTGTCGCGCGCCAGGCCGAAGAACTCCAAGCTTCGCCCTTCGAACCCGGCAGCGAGATCACCCGTTACTATCGCATGTTGCCTGGCGACACGCCGCGGAAGAGGCTCTATAACAAGATGCTAGCCCTGCCCGAGGGGCCGGACAAAGCCGCCTTGCAGGAACAACTGCGGACACTGGCCACCCCGGGCAGCATCGATGTCAATATCATGGCGAAGGTAGACAGAGACAACTACAAGGACGGAGAAAAGCTGCCGCCCGAATACTCCGACGCCGCCGCGGCCTTCCGCGGATACGCTCTCTCTACCTTGCGTTCATCCATTATCTTCTCCGCCGGCATGAACCCGAGACTCTATGGCCTAATCAATCGTTTTTCCGACTTCCTGCCGCGAGGCGGAGAACCGCCCAAGAAGAAGGTCATTCTCAAAGTCAGTGATTTCCGGTCCGCGATGATCCAAGGGAAGTACCTCGCCAAGCGCGGGGTCTGGGTCTCCGAGTACCGCATCGAATCCGGACTCAACTGCGGCGGCCACGCTTTCGCAAGCGCCGGCCACTTGATGGGGCCTATCCTGGAAGAGTTCAAGAATCAGCGGGACAGCCTCCGCGAGGACTTGCACGCCACGTATGTCAAGGCCCTTAAGGACAGCGACACGCCCGCTCCCGAGGCCCCCTTCCCCGTGCGGATCACCGCGCAAGGCGGCCTTGGCGCGTCGGCGGAGGATGCGGCGCTGCGCCGCCAGTATGGCGTGGACGGCACGGGATGGGCCACGCCGTTTCTCCTTGTGCCCGAAGTCACTAACGTGGACGAAGATCATCTGCGGAAGCTCGAACAGGCGGTGGACGGCGACGTGGCGCTCAGCTACACTTCGCCTTTTGGGGTGCCCTTTTGGATACTCAAGAGATCCGAGAGCGAGGAAATCCGCCGCGGACGCATTGCCGAGGGAAAGCCAGGGAGCCCTTGTCCAAAGGGGCACCTCCGGTTCAACACAGAGTTCACGGAGATGCCCCTGTGCACCGCCTCGAGGGTGTATCAGCGGAAGAAGCTACGGGAGCTTGACGGCATCGAAGACCTTTCTGCGGACGAACGCGACGCCCGGAGGGAACTGGTTCTCGCCAAGGCCTGCATCTGTCACGATCTCGCCGGCGCCGCCACGAAAAAGAACCACATTGACGAGAAAGCCACGCCGTCGATTACGTGCGGTCCGAACATCGTGAACTTCAGCAAGCGCGCCAGCCTAGACGCGATGGTGGACCATATTTACGGCTGCAAGGAGTTACCCATGAACCCAAGCCGGCCGCACATGCTCATCAAGGAGCTTCTGCTTTACGTGGACTATCTCAGCCGCGAGAAGCAGTCCGCCGCCATGGGTCTCTCCAACGCAACCGAAAAGTACTTTCAAGAGTTCAGGGACAACCTTCTCGCCGGCATCGCCCATTACCGGGAGCGGGCCCGGGAACTCGCTCACTGGAACTTGGAGGAGTTCACCGCGGCCCTCGATCGGCTGGAATCCGGCGCGTTGTCGGCGGACGCCTTGAGCACAAGCTAGAACGGCAACTTTGGCAAACCCGAAGACCACGGAGATTCAACAGGGACGGAGGAGAGGCGCGACAATGACCGCGAACAAACGTTACCGGGCCGGCGTCATCGGGGCGGGCGCCATTGCTCAGGCCTGTCACGTGCCCGGATACGTCAAGCACGCGCGTGCGGAGCTTGTCGCTTTTAGCGATCCCACGAAGGCCCGGCATAAGGAGATGGCGGAACTCGCGCCGGGCGCCAAGGGATATACTGATCATGAGGCCATGCTTCGGGAAGCCGAACTAGACGTGGTCAGCGTATGCGCGCCCAACGCGCTCCATGCGCCGATCTCCATCGCCGCCCTGAAGGAAGGGTGCCACGTCCTTTGCGAGAAGCCCATGGCGATCACCCTTGCCGAGGCGGATAAGATGATCGCCGCCGCGAAGGCCGCCCGGAAGAAGCTCATGATCGGGTTCACGCAGCGCATGCTCGCGGGACCCCTGGCTTGTAAGGAGTTGCTGAGTAAGAAGGC
Organism: Candidatus Hydrogenedentota bacterium; assembly: GCA_007136375.1. Lineage (GTDB taxonomy): Bacteria > Hydrogenedentota > Hydrogenedentia > Hydrogenedentales > SLHB01 > SLHB01. The sequence goes on along the minus strand of SLHB01000080.1, from coordinate 10,799 downwards.
CCTGGGCAAGATATTCAGCATCCGCGTCCGGGTAGCCCACGGCGGGCCTCTGGCGGGCTGGGCGAAGGACAAGTGGTTCTACGATCCGGCGCAGGCCGCGGGCGGCGCGCTCCTGGACCTGGGCATCCACGCCTTGGACCAATGCTTCTGGCTTGTGGGACCGGCGACAGCGGTGTGGGCCAAGACGCAGACCTTCGCGAAGAAGACGGAAGTCGACGACAACGCATTGATAATGCTTGAGTTCGTCAACGGCGCCCTCGGCTCTATTGAAGTCGGCTGGACCAGCAAGCCGGGCTTCAACGGCATCGAGATCTACGGCCTGAAGGGCTCGCTCATATGCGACTTCAACCGGGGCGTGTACCTGTGTGGCGGCACGGCCTCCGCGGGCCAGGACGGCGTCGCCGAATGGTCCACCATACAGAAGAATCCCACCAAGGGCGGCTGGGACGTTGAGATAGATCACTGGATGGACGTGGTTACGGGCAAGACGCGGCTCACCATGGACGGCGAGGCCGGACGCGCCGCCCTCGAAGCGGCTCTCGCGGCGTATAAATCAAGCCGGACCGGGAAGCGCGTCGCCTTGACCCGTCCAGGATAGGAACGGCGCTGTCCCGCCGCCAGGCCGTTCCCCGATTGCGAGGCATATGTTGCACACAGTATCACGGTGGCTGGGCCTTTCGGCCCTCGCCGCCGCCGTGGCCGCCACGGGATGCGTCCACCGCCCCGACCACGAGTTCCGCACCATCAACACGGATCTCTACGAGATCAGCGTTCAACGCGGCGGCTTCGTCGATGTGAACACCATCGCGGGAGACACCATATTCGCCAACGCCTACCCTTCCGTCTGGATCGAAGGCGAGGATGCGCCCCGGCGTTTACAAGCGGAAGGCCGCCACACAGCCCGAAGGCCGGTTGAAGATCGCTTGGGCCACGGCCATGGCCTCGTCTTCGCCACGAACGAGATGGAATGGCACTTACGCGCCTATCCGGCCCAGCCGTTTCTCGCCGTGCAGGCCGCCTTCACGAACACGTCGAACAATTCCGTGCGGGTCCGGGCCTTCAGCCCTTGGAATGTCGACGCCGGCCGCGGCGGCCGGCTCTCCCTCGGCGCCGGCACGGCCAACGCGCGCATCCTAGCTGATCGCGGCCTCTTTGATGCGCCGGAAGCGCCCCCGGAAATCACGCAAGGGTCCGCCCTGGGCCGCTGGCATGTTTCTGTCGACAACCCAGCCACGGGACGGTCTCTCACCGCCGCCTTTCTCACAACGGAACAGGGCGCGCCGGAAATCGAGCTGGATCGCACTGGGGAAGCGCCCGCCAACGCATATGACATGTTCTCCGCCTCGCTCCGCTTCGATCCGCCCGTGGAAGTGCCACCCGGCGCCCAACTCCAATCGGGCGTCCTCTACCTCGCCGTGGGCGGCCGCGACGTCCACGACAACCTCGAACGCATGGCCAACGCGGCCCGGGTCTCCAACGCGGTAAGGCCGGACACGCCGGTGCGTTTCAACGGCTGGAGCCGCTGGGGCGCGCCCCTGCCGCCGGAGGAAGTCACCGAAGCCCGTCTGCTCGCCGAACTGGACGTCCAGTACGAGCAACTCATGCGCCATGGATGGAACCACGTAACCGTGCACGAAGGCTGGGAATCCGCCAAGGGAGACTGGCGCTCCCATCCGGACCGCTTTCCCAACGGGGTCCAATCCATCGCGGCGGAAGCCAACGCCCGGGGCATGACAGCGGCTCTCGTCCTCGATCCCTTTGTAGTGGACACGAACTCAGAGCTCGCCCGGGAGCATCCCCAATGGCTCGCCCAGCCCAGCGCCGAGAACCGCGCCTACCTCGCCGAGGACGAGGCCATCCTAGACCCGACCGTGCCGGGCGCCTTGGACCACGCCCGCAACGCCGTCCGGGAAGCCGTGCAAACCTGGGGATTCGACGGGATCGTCGCGCCCCGCTGGGTCCTCCCTATCCTGTGGGCGGAGGAATTGCAGAACCCCGCGTCCACGCGGTTCGCGGCGGCCCTGCAGGCCGGCGACAGTCTGCGGGAAGCCATGGGGCCGCCCGCGGCGCTGATGGCCGGAGGCATCCTCATGCCCGCTCAAGCCCAAGGCGCTTCCGTCCACGGGTCCGGAACCCTGGCGGCCCAGGCCGGGGATTCCCTCGCCCAGTTCGACGCGTCCCTGCTCCGCGCCCTTCGCCGGAGCCACTACGCGCCCTATGTCTGGAGCCACGCCCTTACGCCCCTGTCCCTTGACGCCTTGGAAGGCGGCGAAATCGTGGACGGCCGGTGGCGGCCGCCGGAAGGCGCCCTGGCCCGGCTCACCGCGGCGGCCATGATGGGCGGGCCGGTGACGTTCCCCCAAGCGCCCTCTTCCCTGGGCCGGACCGAGCTTGAAATCCTGCGGCGCCTCGCGCCGGGACACGGACGCCCCGCAAGGCCCGTGGGCCTCTTCAACGACGGGCTCCCCCACATCCTCGCCCTCCCCCTAAACGACGCCACGGGGCGGTGGCATCTCGTCGGCGTATTCAACTGGGATGGGGACGGACCGGCCAATGTCACCCTCAATATGACCCAACTTGGCATGCAATTCGGCCAGTATTACACCGTATACGACTTCTGGCGCCAGCACTACCACGGATCGGCCATACGGCAATTGAACGTCCAAGTGCCCGCCGGCGGCGTGCGCCTCCTCGCCTTCCGCCGCCGGACCGACCACCCCACGTTCCTGTCCATGGACAATCATTTCATGCAAGGCGCCCTCGACCTTTCCGCCGTCCAATGGCGGCCCGGCGAGCGCACCCTGTCCGGGACCATCGAAACCGCCGCGGCCACCCCCTATCGCGTCCACATCTTCGTTCCCGAAGGCTACAGCGTCAGCACGGCCACAGCGGATGGAGCGCCCGTGGAATGGACCGGCGACGGCTGGGTCACGTCCCTGGCGTTCTACGCTGAAACCGGAGGACCCGTGGACTGGTCCGTTACCTTTTGAGGGGTCCTTCGCGCCAGACGGCCGCGCGGAGCCCACGACAACCCACATCGTTGGCGACACAGAACTACGGAGAACAGCATGGCGCGCGGCGACCACCTCAGAGTACGGCGGCGGGGATACTGGCATCACGGCATTGACTGCGGCGACGGAACCGTCATCCACTTCTGCGGCCTCGTCCAAGAAAAGCGGGACGCCTGCCTCCGCCAGACCGACATGGAGTTCTTCATCCGCGGCGGAATCCCCGAAGTCGTCGAATACCCCGACAGCGACCCGCCCGAAGTCGTCCTCCGCCGGGCCCAAAGCCTCCTCGGCGCCCAGGACTACAGCCTCCTCCGGAACAACTGCGAACACTTCGCCCACTGGTGCAAGACCGGCGTCAAGCGCAGCAACCAAGTCCTCCGCGCCGCCCGCGCGGGCGCCGGCTTCATGGCCGCCGCGGTCACCCTCGCGCTGGCCCTCCTCGTCCGCCCCCGCAAAACCCCGGACACTCCCGGCAACCGCGACGTTCTCTGATCACCTATTTATTCACAACATCCCACTGGTCCAACGGTGGGCCAAGGGGCGGCGCGTTCAGGCGCCCGCGCCACGGCCTTGGGTCATGTTGTCGCGGAACTGGGCCAGCTCGGCGATGAGGGCTTCGCCCCAACGGCCCGTCTCGGAGATGGCCGTCTCGTGGAGTTTCGTGGCGTAGCCGAGGATCAGGGCGAAGCCTTGCTCCCGCTCCTCCGGGGTCATGTTGCCGGAGTTGTTGAGACCGGCGAGGTGTTCGCACCACGCGATCCGGGAGGCGGTGATAAGTTTCTCCAGCTCGAGCTGGGTCGCCACGAAGCGGACGTGGCCTTCGGAGCCGCCGAAGAGGGCGTTGGCCGCCAGCGCGCTGGCGGCAAGGGCGAGAAAGGCGTAGCCGTAGGGCCCCCACGCGCGGAACAGCGCCCCGTCCGTGGAGGCCAGCAGGGGCAACAGCAGGCCCATGGAGCCGAACAGCCACGCGCATGTCCGGGTGACGCCCGAGAGCCAGGCTCGGGTTCCGCGCCGCCGGTAGTAGTAGCGCGCCTCCTTTTCGGCGAGATCGTCGACGGCGCCAAAGAGAACGCCAAGGGACGCGGCCAGCGCGGCGGGCTCCCATGTCAGGCCGGCGGTTTGCTCTCTAAAGGCGCGCATCCGCCGCGGGTCTTCCGGCCGCCATTCCGCCAGGGCGTTGCGCAGTCTTTCCCGGATGGTTCGTCTCCTTGGTTGGCGCCGTGGAGCGCGCGCTGGACGCTTCCGCGCCAGAATACTCCAGGAGCGCGCCAAAATCTAGCGAAAAATACGCCATTCGCGCAAACCCTGCCAGCGCCTGACCGGCAATCGCCGGCATCTTCTCGGTATGCGAGGCCGCCCGAGGGGGGCGTTCTTATCTGGCGATTGGAAAGAGCACTTCAGTCAGTTGAGACCCGTGGGGGAATGTGGTAAACTGCCGCGTTCTTCACGGTATTTCGTTATACCCATCCCATTCCGAACAAGATAGGAGGTGAGTACTGTTGCGGACTTACGAAGCGCTCTACATCGTCCGGCCTGATCTAAAGGACGATGAGATCCAGACGGTGGCCGACAAGGTCCAGTCCGTCGTGACCGATCACGGCGGCGCCATCGTGCGCTCGGAGATCTGGGGCAAGCGGCGCCTGGCCTATGAAGTGGAACACTTCATGGAAGGTTGCTACGTATTGTTGCGGTTCGAGGCGTCCAAGGACGTCATCCCGGAGCTTGAGAATCATTTCCGGCTCGCCGAACCCGTCATCCGGCATCTCGTCGTGCATTTCGACGAGCAGACGTTGCGCCTGGAAGAGGAGCAGCGCAAGCGCACGGAAGAGCAGATCAAAGCCAGCACGGCCCGAAACAGCCGGGGCGGCGACGACGACGATGACGACGAACCGGCGCGCCCCCGGGCGGCGGAGGCCGAAGACGAGGACGAATGAGGCCGGGCTCCGCGCTTTCCCGCGCGGACGGCCTTAGAACCGCACAACCTTTCACGGGCTCCGAACCCCACCGTGGGACGGAGGCCAAGGCCAAGGCGGAAGGATGACAGCATGGCGGATCTGCGCATTCCCGATATCAACTCCGTGTTCCTCGCGGGCCGGCTTACGCAAGACCCGGATCTGCGTTACACGGCGAGCAACAAGGCCATGTGCCGGCTGCGGCTGGCCGTTTCCCGCTTCTATCGCACCAGCGACGGGGAGCGCCGCGAAGACACCTTGTTCGTCAGCGTGACCTGTTGGGAAAAGCAGGCGGAGTTCGTCAACGACAAGCTGCGCAAGGGACGGCCCGTGTACGTCGAGGGCCGCCTCCGCAGTTTCGATGTCGATGACCGGGACACGGGGCAGAAGCGCACCATGGTTGAGGTGCAAGCGCAACGCATCCAGCAGTTGGATTGGGACGAGCAACAAGGGGGCGGCGCGCCCTCCCGCTCTGGCGGCGCGGACAGCTACGGCGGCCGCGACCAGAGCGGCGGCCGCGATCAAGGCGGCGGCGGACGGCCCCGCCCCATCGAAGAGCCTATCCCCGACGACGACATCCCCTTTTAGAGTCATCCTTCCCGGAATGAGGAGTAGCATTTAATGGCGCGAATGTCTAACCGGGCGAAGGCCCGGGCGAAGAAAAAGAAGAAGCGCTCGTCTCAACGGCACAAGGTCTCGCGCCTGACCGTTGATCGCGTAGTTTATATCGACTACAAAGACGTGGGCATGTTGAAGCATTACGTGACCGAGCGGGGGAAGATCATTCCCCGGCGGATCACAGGCGCGACCGCGAAGCACCAGCGCATGCTGACGCGGGCCATCAAGCGGGCCCGGCAGATCGCTCTGCTGCCCTACGCGGCGGAATAACGGGCTTTCGGCCGCCGCCGGCTTCGGCGGCGCGCGACGCAATGTCCACGGATCCGTCTCCGCCGTACCCGGCGCTGTTCGCGGCCTTCGCCGTGCTCGCGCTGGTCCTCACCGGGCTCTTTCTGGGGTTGGGCCAGTTCGGCATGGGCATCCCCCTGCAAGGGGCGGTGTTTCCCCTGCCCACGGCGCTCCTGATGGCGCGGCGGATGCCATGGGGCGCCTACGGGCTCTTGCCCGTCGCGGCCCTAGCCGCGGCTATTGGCGGCTATGGCCCCCTGGACGGCGCCCTCTTCGGCGGCATCACCGCCACGGGGATCGTGCTCGGGCGGAGCCTCGCCCTAGGCCGGCCCTACGGCGTCGTGCTGACCCAAGTCACGCTGGCGTTGACCATCGTGACCTCGGCGGGCCTCATGTTCCATTGGGACGCGTGGCGCGCCCAAGCCATTGACGCGCGTCACGAGGCTGAAGAGCAGCTTGAGGCTATCCAGGGAGCGTCGGAGCCCTCCCAACGGGAAGAGGCGCGGATCGAACTGGTGGTCTGGCTTTACGGTCACTGGGACGCCATCGGCCTTGGCCTGGCCGGCGCGGCGGTTGTCCTCGCCAGTTTTGGCATGCTGGCCCTCGTGGCCTTTTGGCTGGGCCTGACGCGGGAAGCGCGGCCGCCCGGCGAACGCCTGCGGGACATACGTCCGCCCGACGCCCTGGTGTGGCCGGTGATAGGCGCTGGGCTGCTTTGGCTGGCCCATGCGCGCTGGCCGGACGCGGGTTTTCACGTGTACAGTTGGAACGCGCTCATAGTGCTTTCCGCGATCTATTGGCTCAACGGCCTGCTCATCACGATTCACGCCCTGTGCGTGTACAAGGTGCGCCCGTTCGTTCGCGCGTTGCTGTTCGTGGCGATGGCCTATTTGGGCGCATTGCCCGCGCTGGCCCCCGTGGGGCTTTTCGACACGTGGCTGGACTTCCGCGGCCGCATCGACCAGGCCGCGGCCGCCCGCGACGGCGCTCAGTCCGGCGGCGGTGGCCAAGACGGCGGTTCCTGACGCGACGCCGGGACGCCGCGCGACACAACATGAACACGGCGGTTGTCCCCGCCCTTGGCGGCGGGGACGGCCGCGCGTTTTGGAAAAGGGAGGCATTAGCCCACCATGAAAGTGATTCTTCGCGAGAACGTGCCGAATCTCGGCGAATTGGGAACAACCGTCAACGTGTCCGACGGTTACGCCCGGAATTTCCTCTTTCCCCGTAAGCTGGCCGTGTCGGTGGAGTCCGGCAACGCCAAGCAAATCGAACACGAGATGCGGCTCATTCGCCGGCGGGAAGAGAAGTACCGGGAAGAACTGAACAAGAAGGCCGGCGATTTCAGCAAGGCCAAGGTCACCATCCGCATGCGCGCCGGCGAGAACGACCGGCTCTTCGGCTCCGTAACCACCTCGATGATCGCGCAGCACCTGAACGACCTCGGTTACGAGGTGGACCGGAAGAACATCGTTCTTGACGAACCGATCAAGGCCCTTGGGGTCTTCACTGTCCCCATCCGTTTGGGTTTGGGCGTGGAAGCGCAGGTGAAGGTCCGCGTCGACCGAGAGGAAGAAGCGCCCGCGGAGGAAGCGGAAACGCCAAAGGAAGCCAAGGCCGCGAAGAAAGCCGAGACGGCGGAAGCAACGGCCGTAGCCGAAGAAACGGCGGCGTCAGAGGCCGAAGCGGCCGCTGAATCCGCCGCCGAAGAGACAGAATAGACCAACGCCGGGACAACGGGCGAACGTGGCCAAAAAAGGCTCGACGAGCAGCGGAAACGGCGCTTTCGACCGGGTGCCGCCTCAGAGCATGGAAGCGGAGCGCTCGGTCCTTGGGGCCATGCTGCTCAATCCCGACGCTGTCGGCGCGGCTTTGGAGATCCTCCACGATCAGACAGACGGACTGTTCTACGCCGAGGCCCACCAGCACATCTACGATGCCATGGTGGGCCTCTTCCGTAAGAATACGCCGGTGGACGCCGTCACCCTCGTGGAGCAGCTCAGCCGCGACGGAACCCTCGAGGACGCCGGGGGCGCCAGCTACATCGCCGAACTGACGGAAGCGGTGCCTACCTCCGCGAACGTGGATTATTACGCGCGGATCGTTCTTGACGCGGCCATCCTCCGCAAGCTCATCACAAGCTGCAACCGTCTCACGGTGCAGGCCTACGAGTCCAGCGACGTGAACGAATTGCTGGATCAGGCGGAGCAGGAAATCTTTTCCATCGCCGAGCGCCGCCAGCTTAACCCCATCCACCGGGTGAGCGAGCTCATCGACGCCAGCATTGAGCAGATCGAAGCCGTCATCAAGGCCCACAAAGGCATCACGGGCATGGCCACCGGCTTCACGAAGCTCGATGAGATGCTCTCCGGCCTTCAGCCCAGCGACATGATCATCTTGGCGGCGCGCCCATCTGTGGGGAAGACGGCTTTCGCCCTCAACGCTGCGCGTCACGCGGCCGTGGCGGACGGCAAATCCGTGCTGCTCTTCAGCCTGGAGATGTCCAAGGAACAGTTGGTGCAGCGGCTGCTGTGCATGGAGGGAGAAATCAACTCGGTCCGCCTGCGTACGGGCTTTCTGGCGAAGTCGGAGTTTCCTAAACTTCAACGCGCGGCGGGGAAACTAACCGAGGCGCCCATCTATATCGACGACACCGCCGGCATCGGCATCCTCGATGTGCGCTCGAAGGCGCGCCGCCACATGGCGAGCCACGGTCTAGATCTGATTGTCATCGACTACCTGCAGCTCATGCGGGGCGCCGGCCGCTTCGAAAACCGGCAGACCGAGATCTCGGAGATCAGCCGGAGCATTAAGAGCATCGCCCGGGAATTGCGGGTCCCCGTATTGGCCCTGTCCCAGCTCAGCCGGGAAGCCGAGAAGGACGACACGGGCATGCCCAAACTGTCCCACCTGCGCGAATCCGGCGCCATCGAACAGGATGCGGACGTCGTGCTCATGCTGTCGCGGCCGCCAGCCCACGAAGCGGAGGGTCAGGAGAACCTCATTCGCCTCATGGTGGCCAAGCAACGGAACGGCCCCACCGGTAAAGTTGATCTCCTCTTCGACCGGGATATCCAGCAGTTCCGCAACCTGATGGATGGCGCAGGTCCGCCTCCGCCGCCGGAATACGACGCCTCCGGCGACGCCCACGCCATCTATGATGACGACGACACCCCCTTTTGACCGTGTCCGGCAAACGCTGGTGCACGGCCGGATCGGCGTTCCCCCAGAAATAGCAAGACCCTCCGCGAGGGAGGGTCAAGCCGGTGGAATGGGTATTGGTGCGGTCTGTTACCGTAATGGGCGTGATGCGTCAGCGGTCCGGGACCCAGACGCGCTCTTCGTAAGTCTCTCCGGAAGCCGTGCGGACCTGCCGGATGACATATTGGCCGCTTTCGTAGCGCGTGGCGCCGTGGCTCGTGGCGGACGCGCGTCCGGTGGGCTGATAGGACTGGCGGGGCACATGTTCGTACCGGCGCCGGTGTTCGCCGACTTGGTCGCCAATGAGGGAGCCAGCCAGCGCGCCCGCGCCCGCGCCGATGAGGGCGCCTTCGCCGCCGCGGCCCGACTGATGGCCGATAATCGCGCCGGAGCCCGCGCCAAGGACACCGCCTAGAATCGCGCCGTCTTGCACTGGTGTCGTATTACAACCGCCAGCCAACAACGCAACCATGGCGAGCGCCGCGGGGAAAATGAACATCAGCTTTGCTTTCATGGCGTGTTCCTCTTCGCCTTTCCAGGCGTTGGCCATTCCCGGGCTTGGCGGCGCCTACCCTAGACGCCTCTCCGAGTGGCCCTTCCGTTATTCGTTCAACAAGACGAAGCCCCGGGACCGTTATTCAATTCCCGGGCGGCGCTACTGGAGCCGTGGGAAAAGCGGATCGCCCCGCTGGACGGTCCCTGCATTGAGCGACTGTTGCAGCTTTTGCGCCTTTTCGGGCATGAACGGCTCCAACCACCAGGCGATCCGGCGCAAACCGGTGACCAATTCGTCGAGAAACGCATGGAGCTTCCCGATTTCCCCTTGCTTTTGCAGATCCCAGGGCCGCTCCGCCTCGATTCGTTGGTTTAAGTGATCCGCCAAGGACCACAGCGCGCCGATGGCGTCGTTGAATTGATAAATGGCCATGGCCTCGTGATACCCGGAAGGCGCGGCGGGCGGATTCTCCGTGATGGGCGGCGTGTACCCGGCCTTTTCGCATAGGGTTTCGGCCCGCCTCGCCAAGTTGCCCAGGTTGTTGGCGAGATCCGCGTTGAACACATCGCGGAAGCGTTCCTCGGAGTAATCGCCGTCGGCGTAGGGCGACACGGCGCGCAGCAGATAGTAGCGGACGGGATCGGGGCCGTACTGCTCGGCTTGCACTAGGGGATCGATGACGTTGCCAAGGCTTTTCGATATTTTCATCCCGTTTATGGTGAGATAGCCGTGGATGAACACCGTGTCGGGCGTCGGCAAGCCCGCGCTCATGAGCATGGCGGGCCAGTAGACGGTGTGAAAGCGGTTGATCCCCTTGCCGATGACATGAACGCGGCGGTTACACTCGCTCCAGTACTTCTTGTACGCGGGATCGTCGTCCGCGAAGCCCAGCCCGGTGATATAGTTGGAAAGGGCGTCGTACCACACGTACATGACCTGGCTTTCGTCCCCGGGCACGGGAATGCCCCAATCGTGGGCGCGCTCCCGGCTCCGGGATATGCTAAAGTCTTGCAGGCCGCCCCGGATGAAGGCGAGGGTCTCGTTGAGCCGGGCCTGAGGCAGGATCTCCAGCTTCCCCGACTCGATAAGGTCTAGGAGGCGGTCCTGGTACGCCGACAGGCGGAAGAAATAGTTCTCTTCTTCCACCGGCTCGAGGGCCGTTCCGTGCTCGGGGCAAATGCCGCCGGGCGCCTCCTTTTCCGAGTAGAATTCCTCGCAGCCCACGCAGTACTG
>SLHB01000028.1 GCA_007136375.1 Candidatus Hydrogenedentota bacterium | reverse complement strand
GCTTAAGGTAAGGGAGGTGCTTGGCGCGAAGAAGCCCGCATGAACAAGCCGACCCGCGCCCTCGGGGGCGTTTCCAGCGGCGCCCTTGCCTCCGGCCGGGCGAAACCAATACACCCTAAAGAGCTCCCCCCAAACGGCGCGTCTGCAATGAATCCCAAGAGGGGACATTTCTAATGCGCTTCGCGCGCCCCCCTCAATCGCCGGATAAGAACGCCGTTGGCGGAGCGGCGGCCCTTGTGTGCCGGAAAGATGCGGACCATGTCCGTTCACCCGATGGGTGAAAGCCACGGCTTCTTCCTCGGCGCGAATATGAGACTGGACAGCGATGTCCAGCCAAGCTTATCCGGCGATTTGGAGCCCCGGCTGAATTTGACAACGCAAGTGGGAAATAGTATCTTACGCTGCCGCGCCGAAGGTATGGCGCTTGACCACGAAACGTCCGCCGCGGGGGGGCCGCCAGAGCGGCTTGCGCGCCGCCCGTTCCCGGGGCCGTCCCGGCGCTTCCCGGAGTCTTCCCCACCCCAAAGCGCGTGTTTTGCTTGGGGAACGGGCGTTTCAATCCAATCATTACCCACGGGCTAGCACGCGGGGCGAGTGGCGGAATTGGCAGACGCGCTGGATTTAGGATCCAGTATCGCAAGATGTGCGGGTTCAAGTCCCGCCTCGCCCACCAACCATGAGACCAAAGCAGCAATGGCAGACGAAAAAGATCACAAGCACCCAGACGGGGAGAACCCGTCTGAAACAGGAGTTGCAGCCGCGGTTGATGGCGCGGATCCCGAGGAGCAGGACAAGGTCGAATTTGTGGAGCCTCCGCAATTTGACGTCCAACACGTGGGCGCTTGCGCTTACGAAGTAAAGGTCTCCATTCCTCCGGCCAACGAGGCCAAGGAATCGGAGAAGATGTTCGGAGAACTCCAGCAGGAGGCTGAAGTGCCGGGGTTCCGTCCGGGCCGCGCGCCGCGCAAACTCTTGGAGCGCAAGTTTGCCAAGGCCGTCAAGGGCGAGGTGGCGCTGAAACTCATCAATGCCGCCTTTGAACGCCTTGTGACCGAACAGGAATTCGATCCGCTGGATGTCCCGGATATTGACGGCGTCGAAGACCTGAAGGATCGCGGCGACGGCGTTCCCATCGACGTCACCTTCAAGTTTGAAGTGGCCCCGCGGGTTCAGCTCTGTGAGTACAAGGGAGTGGAGGTCGAGCGCCCGGTCGTCACTGTCGATGAAGCCGACGTCGACGAACACCTGGAAGAAGTCCGGGAACGCCACGCCATCTACGAGGCGGTGGAGGGCGCCAAGGCCGAAGAGGGCGACCAAGCCGTCATCGATTTCGAAGGCAAGGTGGATGGAGAGCCCTTTGTCGGCGGATCGGGCAGTGACTACCCGTACATTCTGGGAACGCAACGGTTCTTCCCAGAGTTCGAGGAGGCGCTCAAGGGCGCGGCCGCCGGAGATACGGTTACTTGCACCGTGACTCTGCCCGCGACAATGCGGGACGAATCCCTCCACAATAAACCCGCGGAGTTCTCGATCACCGTTAAAGAGGTCCGCCGTCGTCAGAAGCCCGAGCTGGACGACGCCTTCGCCAAGTCCGCCGGTTTCGAATCGGTGGAGGAGATGCGCAACAATATTCGGGAGCAATTGCAGGAACGGTCGCGTTCGGCGAGTCAGAGCACCCTCGAGGAAAACATCACAACCAAGCTCATCGCCGGCAGCACGTTCGAGATTCCCGAGAGCATGATTGAGAATTCGGCCAAGAGCATCATCCAAGAACAGGGTGAACGGCTGTATCAGACGCTGGAAGAGGAGCTTTCGGAAGAAGAGGCCTCCAAGCAACTTCACGAAAAGGCCCGGGAAATGGCGACGGAGGACATCCAGCGCTTGACCGTCCTCAACGAAATCGTGCGTCAAGAGAAGATCGAAGTCACTGAAGACGACTTCATGAAAGAAGCCGAGCAGATGTCCAGTCAACTGCGGCTGGACAGCAGTGTCGTGACGAGTTTCCTGACGTCCGAGGGCCAGCGGAACACAACGGCTAACCGCATCGCCCGGCGCAAGGCGTTGGCGCTGCTTGCCGAGCATGCTACAATCACGGACAAGGAAATCGAGCGGGACGGCTCGGCCAAGGAGGGCGCATGAGCCTCCAGTCAGAAGGCAGCAACCCCATGGACATTCGCGCAGTCACCATATACGAGCAAACGAGCCGGGGCGAGCGTCTCTACGACATCTATTCCCGGCTCCTGGCCGACCGCATCATCTTCCTCGGGATGCCCATCGACGACATGGTGGCGAACTATGTCATCGGTCAACTTTTGTTTCTTGAAGCCGAAGATCCGGATAAGGACATCCAGCTGTACATCAACACGCCGGGCGGAAGCGTCACGGCGGGCCTGGCCATTTACGACACCATGCAGTACGTGCGGCCCAACGTGTCCACGATATGCCTCGGCCAAGCGGCCAGCATGGGCGCCGTTCTCCTTGCGGCGGGAACGCCTGGGAAGCGGTTCTCCTTGCCTTATGCGCGGTTTCTTCTGCATCAGCCCATGGGCGGCGTCCACGGCCAAGCCGCCGACATCGATATCCAGGCCAAGGAGATCGTGCGTATCGGCGAGATGATCGACGAAATTCTCGTCCGCCATACGGGCCAGCCCTTGGAGACCATTCGCCGGGACAGCGATCGCGACTTCTTCATGGGCGCCGAGGAGGCCAAGGAATATGGACTGGTGGACGAAGTGCTGCGGCGTCTCGAAGGCGCGCCCAAGAAGATGAATTGACGCCAAAGGCGTTTCGGGCGGCCGCGCCATGAGGTGAGCGGACCGGTTTTGTGAAGGCCACCACCCGCCGTGGTGGCCTTTCCGCTGCGTAGCCAGAGGGCGCCCAGATTGCGTGGTTAGGATGAAGATGCGGGGACTACATCTTCCTAAATCTCTCTTAAAAGGGGGACTTTCGTGAAACGGTTGGCGCCGCCTCCCGTTCACCAAGCTGATGAGCAGTCACCAGGCCCGCTAACGGTTGACGACCGCCACACTCCCCCTTCCGAAGGGAGTGGCCCGAAGGGCCAGGGGATGTAAACGGCTCAACGGAGCCTCCGTATCCGGCGACTGAGCGGGCGCGTTTGATTGGTTTTACGGAACCATGGCACAATAAGTAAGGATAAACGCAGCAGGTCTGAGGCTCCGCGGGAAGAATTCTTGACACCTTGTGTGTAATCTGTTATATAGCTTCCTCTTATCCGCGGACCTTGAAGGGAGGTTTTCTATGGCTTCACACCGTGGCCGCGGCGATGTGCCGACTTGTTCCTTCTGTGGCAAGCGCCACGACGAAGTAAACAAGCTTATCGCCGGTCCGGACGTCAATATTTGCGACGAATGCGTCAATCTGTGCGGAGAGATCGTCGCCGAGGACCGGGCCCGCAAGGGCGTCTCCCGTTCCATGAAGGCGCCGAAACCCGCGGAGATTAAGGCCTTTCTCGACGAATATGTGATCGGCCAGGAGCAAGCCAAGCGGATCCTTTCTGTCGCCGTGCACAACCACTACCGGCGCATCTCGGCGGGCGGCGAGATCGAAGGCGTGGAGTTGCAAAAATCCAACGTCCTCCTTATCGGTCCCACCGGCTGCGGAAAGACCTTGCTGGCGCAGTCCCTGGCCAAGCTCCTCGACGTGCCGTTCGCCGTGGTCGACGCCACGACCCTCACGGAAGCGGGCTATGTGGGCGATGATGTCGAGAACGTCATTCTCAAGCTGCTCCAGGCG
>SLHB01000191.1 GCA_007136375.1 Candidatus Hydrogenedentota bacterium | reverse complement strand
GGCGCACTTGTCCAGGGAAAGGGAGTAGTGGCGGTTACTCCAGTTAGGTCCCGTCGAATAGTGAACGTCGGCCAAGAGGCCGATGCGGAGCGGTTCGCCGTCTCCGGGCGTTGGGTCTTCCGCCGCCGCGGCCGGCGCCAATAGCAACGCGCCCGCCGCGATTCCGAGCATGAGCATGAACATCCCGCGCATGACTTCCCTCCTTTTCGCCGCGAAACCGGCGTTTCTTAGCCCCCGAGCGGCGTTCTGCCGCCCATTCCTCGTGTCCCAGGGCCCGTAACGCTACGGCGCCGGCGGCGTGGTGTCAAGGGCAAACTCGGGCCGATTCCGAAGCGGCGCGCCATGTACACAGAACCGGCCCGCCAGGCGTCTACGAAAGGAGGCGGCGCCGCGCCGTTGGCGCCGGCGGGGACGATCCCCGGGAAGAGACGAAGGGACAACGCAGGGAGCGGTAATGATCACCGAAGACATCCTGGCGAACGTCGAGATTCCCGGGCCGGTCCCGGTGTACCTCCAAATCGAGCGGCGGATCCAATACGCCATCGCGTCGGAGCGCCTCCGGCCTGGCGATAAATTGCCCGCGGTGCGGGAGCTGGCCGAGTCGATGGGGGTCACATTGGCCACAGTGGCCCGGGCGTACCGGGAACTGGAAGTGCTGGAGTCGGCGTACGCGCGCCGCGGCCTAGGCGCCTTCGTGGCGCCCGGCGCCCCCGAGAAGTGCCGCGCCGCCTGCAGAGACCGTGTGGGCCGCGGCCTGCAAGGTGTGGTCGCCGACGCCGCCCTCGCCGGATTGGAGCCCGGCGAAATCTACGCCATCGCGCGGGAATGCTACACCGTCTCCGGCGATTGATCGGGAGTGCAAGCCGAGTTGACAGACTGTATCCGCCCGGATACAATTAGTTCATGACCGAAATCCGCAAGACGCCAACCACGCCATACGATGTAAGCGAGCACCTCAGAAGCCCCCAAGAGATGGCCGCCTACCTCGAAGCCTGCATTGAGGAGGCCAACGGCGACGCCAAGTTTGTAGCCAAGGCCTTGGGTGACGTTGCCCGGGCGAAAGGCATGTCGCAAGTTGCCCGTGACGCCGGACTCTCACGGGAAAGTCTCTACAAGGCGCTGTCCGGCGAACACAATCCAAGCTTCGACACCATCCTCAAGGTTCTGAGCGCACTTGGCCTTGAGCTTCACGCTTCGGCGCGAGCCTCCTAAAAGCCCCAGCGGAAAGCCGGGGAGGAGGCGCTTTGGGCTATGCGCCCCGCTCCCCAGCCTAATCTGTTGATGGAGTCCCGCGCCTACTCGAAGTGGAGGGCGTCCGCGCGGCCGATCAGCTCGGCGACCTCGCGGGCGTAGTCCCAAGCGCCGGGATCCTCCGTGGTGATGGTCACTTCGCCCTTCTCAAGGGCCAGGGCCACGGCCTGCGGCATGTCCATGAACCGGAGCGCGTTCATGAACTCGGGACCGTCATGAAGCGAGGCCGGGGGATCGACGAGGTGAAGGTCCACGCCGTCCTCGGCCATCACGGCGGCGAAGAGGGCGATGCCCGCCGCGCTTCCCTCGCCCAGGAGCGTCTTGGATATGTCCGGCGTGACGGCGTTCAACCCCTCCAGCGTCCTTAGCACGTCCAGCACCCGCTGCCCGTCGAGGGTTTGGCCGATGATGGGGAATGAACGCCGCAGATGGACGGCGTCGCTGGAGTCACGATCCGCCCACGCGCCCGGTCCCACGCCCCGGGGGGTCAAGACTGCGATGGCCGCGCCGCTATTCTCCAGCATCTGCCGGCCGAGCTCAAAGGCGTCCGGGTCCGGCTCCACGTCGGGGTGGGGCGGCAGCACGTCGCCAAAGGCGGCGGTGATGGAGGCCAGCACCCGCTCCCAGCCCGCTTCGTCCGCCACGCTCAGGTAGATGTGGTTGGGCTCGTCCACGCCCGCCGCCACGGCCAAGTGCAGGCGGACGCGCGCATGGGGCTCGGATGTGATGTCCCAAGCGTCCAGGCGCACGCCTTCCCGTTCTTCGTCGAACACCTGTTCGGGGTCCATGCTTGGGAACGTTTCCGGCCAGTTGCGGAACGTCTTTTCGCGGAGCCCCTCCAGAAGCTCATCCCGCTGCGCCTCCCAGGCTTCCACGCTGTCCGGGACGGGAACATCCGCGGCGGGCACGAAGGTGTCATGAATGCTCGTGACGATCTCATCCTCGGGCAGTTCATCGAACACGCGGAGATCCGCTTCCTCGAAGAAGGACTCGGCCGGTTTCTCGATCAGCGGATCATCCCCCTGCAAGTACAAGTTGAACCAGTGAAAGACGGGCATGCGCAGGGGCTGCGAGTCCGAGTGGCCGCCCACGGCGATGGCCAGGCCCATGTCCTCCTCGATGCCCAACTGTTCATAGGTGTTGCGCGTTTCCGCGTGGACACGCTGGACGCCGTCGAGGGGGAAGATGGGATCGCGGTCCGTGTTGGCGATGAGAAGATGCCGCGGCGCGATGAGGGAGACGATGCGGGCGTAGTCGAAGCGGTAGAGATTCGGGAAGTAGTTGCAGTCGCAATGGCGCGGCGTCAAGAAGTCCACGACATGGTTGTGGATGTCCGTGATGCCCGCCACGGGCGCCGCGACGGTTACGCGCTCATCCAGCGCGGCCAGATATAGAGAGCCGATGCCGCCGCCGGACCGGCCCGTCACGCCGACGCGGCTCGTGTCCGCTTCTTCCCGGGTTTCGAGGTAATCGATGGCGCGCATGGCGTTGAAGGCTTCCACGCCGGCGGGCGTGTAACCCCGGCTGTTCCACCACCACATGCCTTCCCGGTGGGTTCCATGGTGCAAGCCCTGGATCTCGCCGAGCTGGATGGTGTCCACCACTAGGCTCACGTACCCATGACGCGCGAACCAAGCGGGATGGTGTTGATACGCCGTCTTATTGCCCAGGCTCACGCCGTCCTCGACCCGGGAAGCGTGGCCGCAGAGATAGAGGGCGACCGGCGCGGGCTCGTCCACGTCATTGGGGATGTACAGGTTGGCCGTGACGTAGAGGCCGGGCAACGACTGGAAGTGGACCCGCTCCACGGTGAACTCATCGTGCTCAAGGGTCCCCGTGACTTCCGCCTCCAGCGGAGTGGGCTCCGGCATGGGATCCAACCCTAGCATATAGAGGAGCTGTTGGCGGTATTCCTCCCGTTGCTCTGGCCAGTCCTCGGCGTCGGCGATTTCGATGACGGACTCGGCGCTGAGCGCCTCCACATGACCGGCAAAGTACGCCTCAAGGGCGTCGCGGTTCTCCGCCATCGTCGCCTCCCAGTCCTCGGCAGCGGCGCCGGGCATGAGGAAAAGAACGGGCGTCGCGGCGCAGGCAAGAGCTAAGGCGGCGCGGACGGTCCAACGTGGGCCGGATGGAGATTTTGACATGGCGCAAGCCTCCTGGATCTGTTCGGATTCAATGCGGGTTTGGTGACTAGAAAAGACGATAAGCCAAACGCCCCGGCGGCCGCAAGCCCGGTAGAAGGGCCGGCGCGTCTTGCGCTAGTCCTTTTGGAGGCATATTTTGTCTTGACATCTATGTGCAGCGTTCGCCAGAATTCTTGCTAGACTAGTCTGTACTGCGATTGCTTAGGGACGGCTCCGCGTAGCGGCGCGAACGGGAGGGGAAAGGAGGGCCGCTCTACCCCGACACGTCCTGTGCCGCCCGGACATTCCGGGCGGTTTCTGACAAACGAGTCCAGCAATCGTGGAGAGATCCGCCATGAAACGCACCCGCAAGCAG
>SLHB01000282.1 GCA_007136375.1 Candidatus Hydrogenedentota bacterium | reverse complement strand
TCCATGATTCCGTAGGTGACTTCCGAGCCGTCGTAGTTGGGCCGCGTGTAATCCGCGCCAACCGTGGGCGTGCTTTCGTCCAGCTTTGTCCGCGGCTCATCGACGGGATCATCGAGCTCCGTCTCGAGAATCGGCTCGACAAATTGCACGAAGTCCAGTTCGGTGAGCGGATCGATGGCTTCCCAGGGCAGCAGCGTCCGGTACGCCATTAGATCCGCGTCGAAGTCACCGACGTCAATGCCAAGGGCTTCGAGCTCTTCGCCGAGCACCACGTCGGGCCCGCCCACATCGAACACGTTGATGTACGCGGGCACTTCAGCGGGAACCTCGTCCGCCGGTAAGCGTTCCCGTTCGTCCAAGAGCTGGTGAAAATCCGGATGCAGCTTCTGCTCGGGCAAGCTGAAGCCTATCCAGAAGACGAAATCCAACTCGGCCACCTCTAGCGCAATGCGTGTCGCAGGCTGATCGGGGTCGGGCTCGATGGGGACGGCGACTTTATACGCATTCGCGTGGAGCCCCAGCACGCGGACGCCATGTTCAGCTAGTTGCTGGTAATGCGGCCCCGACAAGTATTCATCGGTGAGCAGAAAGCCATAGACCTCTTCGCGGCCCAAATCCCGCAAATCCCACATGGCTTCGCCGATCCGCGGACCCAAGCCCTCCGCTGGCTGGTGTGTTCCCCAGGAGAAGCGAAGTTCACGCCAGTCCCGATCCAGAAACTCGCCGTCGCGTTGATCTTCCCGTGAGAAGATAGGCGGGTCTACGACCCTGAACTCCAAGGCTTCAAGTCCAGGCTCGTGATGGCTGGCGCCCTCGGGGGCGTCATCGGGATTCAGGTCAATGTCCGGGCGATCGGGAAGCCCCGGATCCACGGCGAGTTTATCGCCGGCAGGACCCGTCTCCCCCACATCCGGCTCTACACTTTGCGAGAAGAGAATCAGATCCAAATGGTCCCGGGGCACGGAATCCATCAGAAATGTCTCAGGCTCCGGGTCTGGGTCCGGATCGTCGTCGTCCGGCGGCGGCGGACATCCCACGATGAGGGCGCCCGCCACGAGTGTAATGAAACTGGCTAGGGCGAAAGAGCCAATGCTGTCCCATATGGTTCCGGTTCGTCCGCCGGCTTTCGGATTTGCGCGCGGTAGATTACTCATCCATTCGGCCTCCCTAGTGGTTTGGCTCCGCCGGGGCTCCAGGCCCCCGATCACCCGGCATCCGACAAAACTCCCCTGTGGTCTTGGAATTCTTGATGCGCCGTCAATCGGGGCGTGCTCACCAACAAGCTGAAGAGAAGCCGCCCTATTACAAACAGCTAAGGCCTAATGGCGCCCCAGAATTCCTAACAAATATTATAACTATAGTAGTCTTTGCTTGGTGATTCTGTCAATAGGTCACGGCTACTTGCGAAAACGATCGCGCCATTCTTCCGACAGGCGGCGAGGAGCGCCAAACGCTTGTGATGATGGGCGCCGCGCCCGTATGATGACGGTTCGCCGCGCGGCGCCGGCGCGTAGCGCGAGCGGAACAATCACTCACAAACACGAAAGGAGCCGTCGCTATGGGCGCAGGGTTGCGCGTTACGGTATGGAACGAAGGCGTGCATGAGAAGGTCAACTCCGAGGTTCGCAAACTCTATCCCGACGGAATTGGCGCGCAGATAGCCCAGCATCTCGAGAAACAGCCGGACATCGAATCGGTCTACGTTTCCGAGCTGGACCATGACGGGCAGGGGCTGACTCCGGTCATTGTGGACAGCACGGATGTCATGCTCTGGTGGGGGCATACCGCCCATGATCAGGTGACGGACGAAAACGTGCAGCGCGTGCACGAACGGGTTCTGAACGGCATGGGTCTCGTTGTGCTGCACTCCGGTCACTACTCGAAAATCTTCAAAGCGCTGATGGGCACGGAGTGTGGGCTGAAGTGGCGCGATGTGGGCGAAAAGGAACGACTCTGGGTCGTGGATCCCGCCCACCCCATCGCCGAGGGTCTTCCCGAATACATCGAACTGCCGGAAACCGAGATGTACGGCGAGCATTTCAATATTCCACAGCCCGACCAATTGGTGTTCATCAGTTGGTTCGCCGGGGGCGAAGTGTTCCGCAGCGGCTGCTGCTGGCACCGGGGTCAGGGCAAGGTTTTCTACTTCCGGCCCGGCCATGAGACGTTCCCCATCTATCACGACGAATGGGTGTTGAAAGTCATCCACAACGGCGTGAAATGGGCGGTGCCGTCAGGATTGCAGACGGTCACCCGCGGCAATGCGCAACCGCTGGAACCGCTTTGAAGCCGGCCGGTCTGTTGACAGCTTTCCAGGGCTCGTGTATAGTGATTCCACGTTAAGCAAGAAGTATGTATCGTCAGAATGAAAGGAGGGTTTGCCCGGCGCATAACTGGAACGGGCGTCCGGCTCAGGGCCGGCGCCGCAACGTTTTACCCATTGGCTGCGGGCGTGTAGGAAGACGGTGAGAATCCGTCGCAGACGCGCTGCTGTAACCGGGGACGAACGCCGCAATAAGCCACTGCTCCCGAAGCGGGGAGTGGGAAGGCGCGGTTAGTAGAAGGATCCGGAAGCCAGAAGACCTGCCCGCCAGCTTCGTAGTTCTTACGACAACTTCGCGAGAATAGTTGGCATGGGATTGCACTCACCTGCACATCCCCGCCTATCTTTCTCCAACTGAATTGCAAGTCACATTCTTATGTGAATACCGCCACCGGTGCATCTTGCCGCCGATGGAAGGGGAGAGATCCATCATGAGGAAGAGGTGTGGACTGTTTTTGATCGTAGTGTGGGCGGGATTACTGCTTACCGGCGTAGCTGCCGGCGCCGGGGACAACGGCTTGCCCGGTTTCTTGGCGATGCCCGGTTTTCCCAGCGAAACGCCGGCGTTCGGCGTAACCGCCGCGGCTTTGATGGATGGACGATTCATCGCGTGGGACGGCGACGCCATCTTCGTCGAAGATGCGCCGGGCGCGGGAACTTTTTCCGTGGTCGCCGATGGGTACGCAGGCGATCCGGGCTTCATCGCCGTATCCCCGGATGGCGAGACGGCGCTTCTCGGCGCGGGTTTTACGGGGGATATGTACCTCATCAACGTGGATGACCCCGGCGAGCCCGAAGTTTTCGTCAACACGCAGAACCATTTTTCGGGCGCTTACCTCAACACGAACCAGGTCCTCTTCGACCGGGCCTTGTCCGTGGACCCCAATGACCCCTTCGCAATGCAACCGGAGCTCGCCATCCTCGATCTTTCGGGTGAACCGGAAGTGCGGACCGTTGTCGCGAACAAGGGAACCTTTTCCTCGGGCATGACCCTTTCCGCTTGCGGTTACTTCGCATACGCGGCGGACGGCATGACGGGTGAGACCGTCCGGTTCACCGCGCCGGAGCTTCAGGAGGCTTTCGCCGCCAACGCGCCCCTGGACTGGGAAACGGATGGCGAGACCTTTGGAATGTTTCCCGCGCCCGGCCCGTCCACGCACACGGATCAGGCCACGATCATTTTTAACGGCGACGGCGCGCTGACCTTCGTATCCGAGGACGCCGAAGTGCGTGGAACCGCCGACCCGGCTGGAGAAGACAAACACCGCTACTCAGCCGTCTACAATCCCGCCACCAAGCATGTGCTTGCCACCGGAACGGTATTCGAGAACGGTGGGACAACGGTCTCGGCCTGGATCTCGGATGCGCCCTTCGAGGGTCTGCCCTTCGGCGACGTCAACCGGGATGGGTCCGTCAATGCGCAGGACATCCAG
>SLHB01000321.1 GCA_007136375.1 Candidatus Hydrogenedentota bacterium | reverse complement strand
TGTAGCGTTCGCCGCCGGCGTGGTACAGGTCGATGAGCACCTGGGTCGTTTCGCGGATGCGCGCCACGGCCTCGTGGGCGTGTTGGCCCCGGGTCAGGGCGAAATAGGCGACCGTGTCCAGTTCAGCGAGATAGGGGCAGGTTACCTGGAAAAAGTTGGCCAGTTGCTCGTCCGTCGCCCAAGGTTCAACGAGATTCGAGATGTTGTCGAAGACATAAAAGGCGCCGGGGCCGCGGGTCCGGATGTGCTCATGAACCTGGCTGCTGAAGCGATCGAAGCCTTGGCTCGGATCAATGCCGATCGCTTCCGCTCCGCTGTCTGGAGGCAACACGGGGGCGTGGCCGCCAAAGCGCATGTAGACACACGGCCGCTTCTGCGCGAGGCCCGCCGCGATGACGGCCCGGGCATAGACGCCGTAGGCCTCCAACGAGTCCACCTGCCAGACCACGTTGTCGCCAAGGCGAAGGCCTTGCAGCGCCTTGTCCAAGCTTTCGTCGCCGCTGGATACGGTTTTGGGATGGGCCATGCCAGCTCCTTGCGAGTGATGGCGCGTTCGCGCCGCGAATCCAGACCGCCTACTGTACTCCCTGGATCGCCCCGGGTCCAAGGTTGTGTTGATGCCCCCGGCGCTGCGTTGATTGGCCTGGGCGCGGCTGATATGATTTATCATTCAGAAAATGAATCGGGATTCACGTCCTTATGATAGGGAGAGGCGCCGGGCCAATGCGCGAATCCGCAACGATGACCCGCCGGGAACGGGAGCGTATCCAGCAGCGCGACACCATTTTAGCCGCGGCTGAACGCGTCTTTGGCGAGTACGGTTTTTCCGAGGCCAAGATGGAGGACATCGCCCGGGAAGCCGAGTACGCCGTGGGCACTTTGTACAACAAGTTCCGGAACAAAGAGGAACTTTTTGGGGCGCTCATGGGTTTCAGAACTGAACAGTTTGACCAGCGCCTGCGGCCCATTCTCCGGGATGAGACACCCCCTTCCTACAAGGCCGTGGCGGTGTTGCGCGCGCGGTTTGATCTGTTCTGGGAGTATCCACTGTTCTTTCGGCTCTTCTTTCAGCAAGCCGGCGCGGCGATTTGCCAACGCCAAACCGCGTACGCGAAGGACGTTATGGACCGTTACGACGCCTTCCAAGCCGAACTGGGCCGGGTGTTCGAGGCGGGCGTGATCTCCGGTGAGTTCCGGCGCTTGAGCGTCGCGGCCATGGTGATGGTGTATGAGAGCGCTATCCGCTCCTATTTCGAATATATATGCAAGCATGACATACAAGAACGCGATCCCAGCCTGGAGGACGACATTGTGCAGACGCTTGTCCACGGCTTCGTCCCGCCCGACGGTTCGGCCGGGTAGCCCCGTCCTCGTCTCAGGGACGGTCTTCCCGGACACAGTGAGGACTCCTTAGAGCATGGTACTCTCCAACATCGCCATCCGCCGCCCCGTCACCACGATTCTGTTCACGGCCGCCGTGATCATCTTCGGGCTCTTCTCCTTGCAGCGCATGGGCGTGGACCTCTATCCCGAGGTGGATGTCCCCGTGGTCACCGTCACGACGTCCTTGCCCGGCGCCGACGCGGAGATCATTGATTCCGATGTGACGGAGCCGCTCGAAGACCGGATCAGCGTCATTGAAGGCGTGGACACGCTCCGGTCCGAGTCCCGGGAAGGGCGGAGCCGGATCACGGTCGAGTTTGTTCTTACTAAAGACATCGACGTGGGCGCCCAGGAGGTCCGCGACGCCGTCAACTTGGCGCAGCGCGAATTGCCCTTGGACGCCGAGCCGCCCATCGTTCAGAAAGTCGACTTGGACGCCTCGGCCATCATGTGGATCGCCGCCACGACCACGGGCGACTACCGTCGCTTGGCCAATTACGCCGACCAGGTGGTGCGCGAGCGCATTCAAACGGTTCCGGGCGTGGGCGGCGTTCAGCTCGGCGGTTTCCGCGAGCGCCAGATCCGGGTGTGGCTGGAGCCGGCGACGCTTGAGGCGCACGGTCTGACGGCGGTGGACGTGGGGAACGCCATTCGCGCCAAGCACGCGGAACGGCCTGGCGGGCGATTGGAGCAGCCAGACCGCGAATTGGTTATCAAGGTCAAGGGCGAGTATGAGACCGTGGACGAATTGCGGCGGCTCGTGGTTTCGTCGAGCGACGGCGCCCTGATCCGCCTGGAGGACATCGCCACGATCACCGACGGTTCCGAAGACTTTCGGAGTTTCTCGCGCTCAAACGGGATACCGGCGGTGAGCCTCGGCGTGCGCAAACAATCGGGCGCCAACACAGTGGCTGTGGCCAATGGCGTGCGCCAGCTCGTGGAAGACATGCAGGATGAGTTGCCCGATGGCATCTCGTTGCGCGTGAACAGCGACAACTCTCGTTTCATCGTGGTGGCGATGCGGGACGTGATCGGCGACCTTATTCTCGGGGCCTTGCTCACCGGGGTGGTGTTGCTCCTCTTTCTGCGAAACTTCCGCTTGACCCTCATCAGTATGGTGGCGGTGCCGACCTCGTTGATTGGCTGCTTCATCGCCATGTACTTTCTCGATTTCACGATCAATAACATCACCATGCTAGCGATGTCGCTGGCCATTGGCATCGTGATTGACGACACCATCGTGGTGTTGGAGAACATCTTCCGCCACGTGGAAAGCCTGGGCGAAAACGCCATGGACGCCGCGAGAAACGGCACCGGCGAAGTGGGGCTCGCCGTGTTGGCGGCCTCCTCGGCCGTGGCCTGCGTATTCTTGCCCGTGGCGTTCATGGAAGGCGTCATAGGCCGCTTCTTCTTCCAATTCGGGTTGTCGGTGGCCATCGCGATCGCCATCTCCGTGACGGTGGCCTTCACGGTCATTCCCATGCTGTGCAGCCGGCTCGTTAAACACAATCCGAATCATGGCGTTGTGTTCCGCTTCTTTGAGCGCGGGTTCGCCCGAATCGAGAAGACTTATGGCCGGTGTCTCGGCGCGGCGCTGAAGCGGCGCTGGGCGGTCATCGGCCTGGCGGCGGTCGTGTTTGTCGCGGGCTTGTTCGTGTAACCCTTTGTGGAGACGGGTTTCACCACCGGCGCCGACGAAAGCCGGTTCCGGGTGCGGTTCGAGCTTCCCGTGGGCACCTCCATTCAGCGCACAAACGAGAACATGCGGCGCGTGGAAGAGGTTCTCTTCAACACTGAAGAAATCCAGTCGGTCATGGCCATTACCGGTTTGGGCGGCGGCGTACATCAGGGCTTGGCCTTCATCCAAATGAAACGGCCGCATGAGCGCGCCGCGTCGCAAGACGAAGTTATTTCGCGGCTCCGTGAACAGTTGCCCGAGGTGGTGCCCGAAGGCCGTGTGTTCGTCAGCGCGCCCGGCGGGCCCGTGGGCGGCGGTCCGTCGGCGGACCTCGTCTTCGTGGTGCAAGGGCCGGATCTTCACCGGCTGCAAGAGATCACCGACAGCATGCTCGCGGAAATGGAAGAAGTGGAAGGCTTCGTCGGCGTGGACAGCGATCTGCGCCTGGACAAACCCGAGCTGCTGGTGTCCATCAACCGGGATCTCGCCGACGATATGGGCGTCGATGTGTCCGCCATTGCTGAAAACTTCAACATCATGTTTGGCGGCCAAGACGTGGCCACGTATAAGGATGGCGGGCGCCGCTACGATGTCCGGCTCCGGGCTCATCCCTCCGCGCGTGAGGATCCCGACCAGCTCTTTGAGATTGCGCTCCGCACGGCGGGCGGAGACATGGTGCGCACCCCTAACCTGCTTCAGA
>SLHB01000151.1 GCA_007136375.1 Candidatus Hydrogenedentota bacterium | reverse complement strand
GCTGCATTGCGGGATTGCACGAGGTCCTGCGGCGGCAGGGCTTATTGGAGGGCGTATGGTGTCTGGATCCCGCCGAAGGCCTTAGTCCCGGCCAGGCCGAGGCGATCACGCGGGTCCACGAAGCCTATCCTCACTTGGATGACACGGCCTTCGTGGAGGCTAACCGGGACGCTTGGCTCACGCCCTGAGGGGACGGGCCGCTTGGGCGCCCGATTCCCTTGGGTGCGTCCCATGGGTGCGGTTCACGGGAAAGGACAAGCCATGGAACAGCGGGAGGATGTTCAACAGGAGAGCCTGCTGCGGCGGATTGGCCCGGGGCTGATTACGGCAGCGGTGGTCATTGGACCCGGGAGCATCGTGGCGTCGAGCAGCGCGGGCGCCGAGGGCGAATACCGGTTGGTGTGGGTGTTATTGCTGGGCTTTCTGTTCATGGCCACGTTCACGGCCATGGGCGCGCGCCTCGCCTGCGCCATTCCCGGGACGCCGTTGCAGTACGTGGCGAGCCGCTGGGGCCGTCCCTTGGCCGCGATCACCGGCTTGTCCGCCTTTCTTGTCACGGCTGGGTTTCAGTTTGGCAACAACATCGGCGCTTCCGTGTCCCTCGCGGGCATCACGCCCATTCCCGCTTGGACCTGGGCGCTCTTCTTCACCGCGCTCGCCCTCGTGTTCCTCCTCCGGGCGCGGCATGTCTACAAGATGCTGGAGCAGGTCATGATCGCCCTGGTGTTTGTCATGCTAGGGGCCTTTGTGGCGAACCTCATTTGGACCGGCGTGAACATACCCGGCCTCCTTGCGGGCGTCATTCCCCGGCCCGTTCCGGACGCGGAGCCCGCCTGGGGGGCGCTTCCGCGCATCTTCACCGACACGGAGGCGACGACCGCCCGGGCCATGTTGGCGACGACCTTCTCCGCCGTCGCCGCCTTCTACATGGCCTACCTCGGCCATGAGAAAGGCTGGACCGCCGCCAATGCGAAGCGGGCCATCGGCGATTCGTGGATCGGCATATCGTTCTTGGCCATCATCGCCCTCATCATTCTCATTAGCGCGGCGGAGGCCTTGTTCGGTCTGGACCGCGACTTCACGAACGTGGGCGAATTGGCGGAACAACTCCGGGCCGTGCTTGGGGATTGGGCTACGCTCATCTTCAGCTTGGGCCTCGCCGCCGCCTCGTTCTCCTCATTCATTGCGAACGCCTTGATCGGCGGCGCCCTCATGGCCGACGGGCTCGGACAATACAAGGGCATCGGGAGCAAAGCGGTCAAGGCCTGGACGGCCGGGGTCATGCTGGTGGGTTGTCTGGTCGCGATTCTGACCATGTCCCTAGGCTTCGGCAGCACGCCATCGCTGCTCATCGCGCAGGCCGCGACGCTCATCGCCGCGCCGCTCTGCGCGATCTTGCTCTATATCCTTACGTGCAGCCGGAGCGTGATGGGGGAACTGCGGAACCCTTGGCCGGTCATCGCCATTGGCGCCGTGGGCCTCATAGTGGTAGGGACGCTGAACGCGCAAACCGTTATACGCTGGCTCACGTGAGGCGCGCCGCGGATACGGTTCACAGGCGGGTCCATCCGCCGGTGTGGTATCGTGACGTTGCAATGGAAACGGGTTCACGCGGGACTT
This sequence comes from Candidatus Hydrogenedentota bacterium, assembly GCA_007136375.1. Lineage (GTDB taxonomy): Bacteria > Hydrogenedentota > Hydrogenedentia > Hydrogenedentales > SLHB01 > SLHB01. The sequence continues at coordinate 2,149 of SLHB01000151.1, read as the reverse complement.
TTTGCATACTGCAATAGCTAAGGAAGGGCAGAGGAGGGAGCGCGGTTCTTATGCCGGATTCGGATATCGTCATCCGTGAAGTACAGTATTTTTTCAGCGACGAGAAGGCTCGAGAGCCGCTGAAGTTTGGAGCGGTCGTGGTCGACGAGGCGACTTACTGCCACGTGCGCGTCCGCGTGGAGAACCGGAAGGGCCGGTCCGCGGTGGGTTGGGGCGCCATCTTCCTGGTTGATTTCTGGGCGTTTCCGTCGAAGGTTGTGGAGCACACGCAACGCGACAAGGCCATGCGCCTCTGCGTCGAGAAGCTGTGCGCCCTCGCCCAGGATCGGGGCGAGTTTGGCCATCCCATCGACTTGTACCTGCCGATCGAGGAAAAGTTGCCCGAGGTTGGCGCGGAAATCACCCAGGAAATGGGCCTGGCCGAGCCGTTTCCCTTCTTGGCCGGTCTCGTCTGCGGGTCGCCCATTGACGCCGCCCTGCATGACGCCTTTGGCATCGCGAACGGCATCTCCAGCTACGACGGGTACGCGCCGCCGTACATGGTCCGGGATCTGGGCGCCTACCTCGGGCCGGAGCTCAAGGGGCGGCATCTCGGAGATTTTGTCCAGCCCCGCTTTGCTTCGCCGCTGCCCGCGTTCCACCTGGTCGGCGGGCTGGATTACCTACGCGCCGCCGATGTGCCCGCCACGGCGCCCAAGGACGGGCTGCCCAACTCGCTGGATCGCTGGATAGAGCGGGACGGTCTGTCGTGTTTGAAGGTGAAGCTGCGGGGAACCGACCTTGATTGGGACGTCAGCCGCTTGCTGGAGGTGCATCGGATCGCCCGGGAAGTGCAGGATGTCCAAAGACGGACCGATCTCTATATGTCCGCGGACACGAACGAACAGTGCGAGCATCCCGACTACATCATCGAGATGCTAGAGAAAGTGCGGGAAGCGGATCATCGCGCCTTCGACGCCATCCTGTACATTGAACAGCCCACCGAGCGGGACCTGAACGCCCAGCGCCATGACATGCGCAAGCTCGCCGCCATCAAGCCCGTTATCATCGATGAAAGCCTGATGACCTTCGACGACTTCAACCTGTGCGTCGAGCTGGGCTGGTCGGGGATCGCGCTCAAATCATGCAAGGGCCACAGCATGGCGCTGCTGTTCGCGGCGAAGGCGGAGCATCTTGGCCTGCCCTATACCGTGCAGGACTTGACGAACCCCGGAATCTCCCTGATACACAGCGCTGGACTGGCGGCCCGTTTGCGTCCGATGAAGGGTGTGGAGTCCAATAGCCGCCAATACTTCCCCGAGACGTCCGCGCCCGAGCAGGATGTGCATCCCGGCGTCTTCACCCTGCTCGATGGATCCATGAATCTGAACACTCTCGGCAACACGGGCCTCGGCTACCGTGTCGAAGCCATCAAGCGGGATACCTTCCAGGAGACTCCGTAGAGGCCGCCGGGCATTAGGCTCCGCTCTGGACACCACGGTGCCGCGCTAGGGCCAGGGCGCCCGTGCTCAGCAGCAGGGCCGCGAGCGCGGCGTATCCGGCGGCGCAGCCGGCCAGCAGGCGTTCCCATACGGTAACGCCAATGCCCGGGCTCTGGTATGTGCCCGTATCATCCGTGACAACCACGGTGTAGTGCCCGGAGTCCTGGGGCGCCGCCTCGGGTATTGTAAGGGTCGGCCCTGTGGCGTCCGGGATGTCCACTCCGTCGCGCCGCCACTGATAGGTCACGTCGCCGTCGGGATCCTGGAAGTCCGACTCCAGCGTGATGGACGCGCCTTGCGCCACGACGGAACGGCCCGTGGTGCGTATCTGGACCCGATGGGTTTCGCGAAGGGTAGCCCAGCGGTTCCACCAATAGACCATTCCTTCCAACGTAGGATACTCGTCGGCTCCGATATCGGGCCGCGGACCCACGGGCCGAAGCTGGTCGTCAAAGTCCCGCTTGAACTCCGTGTTTGGGTCGCCCGCGTTTCTGAGGGGCGATCCAGCCGTCAAGTGGAGGAACCGGATGGAGGGGGCCCGTTCCGCCGTGGCCGTATCGAACTCTAGGTCGTCGGTGCCCTCGAAGGGCCCGATGTTGCCCTCGCTCTCGCCATCGTCCCTGTCGTGGGGGTTCAAGTCCTCGTCCGTCTTGATGGCGCTGTAGTAG
>SLHB01000286.1 GCA_007136375.1 Candidatus Hydrogenedentota bacterium | reverse complement strand
ATGAAGCCGCCTTGGAGCAGGCCGGTTGTGCGGCGCCAGTAGGCGCCGATGGGCTCTGGCAGCGGCAAGTCTTGCGTGTAAGCGTGGCAATGGATCCGCAGTTCCCACAAAGGGCGGTTGACCGTGACGAAACGGTCCCCCTGGATTCCGCCAAGTAAGCCGCCCCGCCGGGTGGGCCGCAGAATGGCCGGGCCGTCCGGTCCCTCGAACCTTTGGACGGGGCCCCGGCCGCCCCGCGCGTGGGTGTCCCACGAGCCGGCCGCGTCCTTGTCCAGGGTGGTTTTGCTGGCGAGCGCCTCCGCGATAGCCCCGGCCCAATCCGGTTGCGCCAGGATGGTCCACCCTCCTGCCTGGCGCCAGGCGAAGGGCGGTGTTCGCCGGGGGACGTCTGTCACGGGGGGAAGGGCCTCCATGGGGTTGCCGTGCGCTTGCGGGGGTTCTGGCGCCCCGGCCCGGGGGCGCGGGGAAAGCATGATTCCGAACGGGGCTGGAAACGCGGGATCCCATTTGCTAGGATCCGGCGAATCCATCGCTGCCGGACCGCTTAGGCCGCGCACGCCGCATTATCAGGCAAGGGAAGGATACCCATGGCAGGCGTTACAAAACAAGACGTGGAGTATATCGCGCAGTTGGCGCAATTAACCTTGGACGAAGAAGCAAAAGAACGGCTCGTGGGGGAACTCACCAACATCCTCACCTATGTGGACAAGCTCGGCGAGCTGGACACGTCGGACACGCCGCCCATGATGCACGCCCTCCAAATGACCAATGTGTTCCGGGAAGATGTCACGGAACCCTCCCTGAGCCGGGAGGAAGCCCTGGAAAACGCTCCGGAGCACGACGGCGAATACTTCCTTGTGCCGCGGATTCTGGACACGGAGTAAGGTATGAGCAAGGAACTGCGCCAACTTACGGTCCACGAAACCCGCGACGCCCTGCGCGACGGCGGCGTGACGTGCCAGGATATCACCGCGAGCTATCTAGAACGGATTAGCGCCGTTGACGGCAAGGTCAACGCCTACGTCGACGTATGGCAGGATGAAGCGATGGCCCAAGCCGAACGCATCGACAAGCGTTTCAAGGCGGGCGAATCCTTGCCGCCTCTCGCTGGCGCGCCGATGGCCCTCAAGGATCTCATATGCACCGCCTACGGCGAGACCACCTGTTGCTCGAAGATCCTGGAAGGCTACCGCAGCCCCTTCGACGGCGCCGTCTCCACCAAACTCTTCGACGCGGGCGCCGTGTGCCTTGGCAAGACGAACATGGACGAGTTCGCCATGGGGTCCTCCTGTGAGAACTCGGCGATTAAAGTATCCCGGAATCCCTGGAACCTCGACAAGGTGCCCGGCGGCTCCAGCGGCGGATCGGCCGCGGCCGTGGCTGCTGACATGTGCGCCTACGCTCTCGGCAGCGACACGGGCGGCTCCATCCGCGAACCCGCCGCCTTCTGCGGCTGCGTCGGCCTGAAGCCGACCTACGGGCGCGTGTCCCGCTACGGCCTCGTCGCCTTTGCGTCCTCCTTGGACCAAATCGGGCCCATGACCAAGGATGTGGAGGACGCCGCCCTCGTGATGAACGTCATCGCCGGACAGGATCCGCGGGACAGTACATCGGCTCAGGTTCCCGTGCCCGACTACACCAAGGCGCTGAAGAAGGACTTGTCGGGGGTGACGGTGGGCCTGCCCAAGGAGTATTTCGAGGAAAGCCTGAACGCCGAGATGCGCGCGAAGATCCAAGGAGCTATTGAGACGCTCAAGGAGGCGGGGGCCAAAACCGTTGAAGTGTCTTTGCCCCACACGGACTACGCCGTCGCCACCTACTACGTCATCTCGACGGCGGAGGCCAGCGCCAACCTGGCCCGCTTCGACGGCGTGCGCTACGGACGCCGGGCGGCGGGCGTGCGCGACACCCAGGAGCTCTACGTGCATTCGAAGTCGCAAGGTTTTGGACCGGAGGTGCAACGGCGCGTCCTTCTCGGCACCTACGTCCTCTCCAGTGGGTACTACGACGCGTATTATCTCAAGGCCCAGAAGGCGCGCCAGCTTATCCAAAGCGATTTCGTGGAGGCGTTCAAGCAGTGCGACGCGATCGTGGCGCCGGCGACGCCGACCGCGGCCTTCTCCATTGGGGACAAAATGGCCGATCCCCTGGAAATGTACCTGACCGATATCTACACCATCTCCAGCAATCTCGCGGGCATCCCCGCCATCTCCGTGCCGTGTGGGTTGACGGACAGCAAGCTCCCCGCCGGTCTTGAGATCATGTGCCCCCATTTCGCCGAGGAGACGGTGTTGCGGATTGCCTATGCCTATGAACAAACCGCGGACACGGGCATGGGCCGTCCCCCGTTGAACTAAGGAAAGCCTGATGGAATATGAAGCCGTAATCGGCATGGAAGTTCATGTCGAACTGAGCACCAAGGCGAAAGTGTTCTGCCCGTGCAGCACCAATTTCCACGCGCCGCCCAACACGAACGTGTGCCCCGTCTGCCTGGGCATGCCCGGCGTCTTGCCCGTCTTGAACAAGGCGGCCGTGGAGGCCTCCGTCGCCGTGGGGCTCGCGTTGAATTGCTCTATATCGCGCTGGTCGAAGATGGACCGGAAGAACTATTTTTACCCGGATCTCGCCAAGAACTATCAAATAAGCCAGTACGACTTGCCCCTTTGTCATGACGGATGGATCGAAACCTCCACGAACGGCCACACCACGCGCATCGGGATCACTCGGGCGCATCTGGAAGAAGACACGGCCCGGAATGTCCACACCATCGGCGCGGGCAGCAGCGGGGTAGACTTCAACCGCTCGGGCGTGCCCCTTCTCGAAATCGTGACCGAACCCGACATCCGCGGGGCCGACGAGGCCTTCGCCTATCTGACGGGACTGAAGCAGGTCTTGCAGTACCTGGATGTCAGCGACTGCAACATGGAGGAGGGCTCCCTCCGGGCCGAGGCGAACATCAGTGTCCGGCCCAAGGGCAAGGCCGCCTTTGGGACGAAGACGGAAGTCAAGAACGTGGCCTCCTTCAGCGGCACGCACAAGGCCATCGAATACGAGGTGGCCCGCCAGATCGCCATCCTGCGGGACGGCGGAACCGTCGTGCAAGAGACCCGGGGCTGGGACGACCGGAAGGGCGTGACCGTTTCCCAGCGCCAAAAGGAGTCGGCCCACGACTACCGCTATTTCCCCGAGCCGGATCTGCCGCCCATCGAGATCAATGCGGCCTGGGAGGAGGATATCCGTCAGCGTTTGCCCGAGCTTCCCCGGGAGCGCTTTCTCCGCCTCCAAGATGAGTACGGCTTGTCGCCCTATGACGCCGGCGTCCTCACCGCGTCCAAGGCGGTCGCGGACTACTTCGAAGCCGTCGTGGCTGCCGGCGCCCCCGCGAAGCCCGCCGCGAACTGGACGATGGGCGACCTTCAGGCCTTGTTGACGGAGCAGGGCGTGAGCATTTCCGAGTGTCAGGTGACTCCGGAGAGTCTGGCGGCCATGATAAAGCTTATCGAAGACGGGGCCATCAGTGGTAAAATAGGGAAGGAGGTCCTGGTTGAGATGGCCGCTACGGGCAAGCGGCCCAAGGCCATCGTGGAAGAAAAGGGCTTGGCCCAGATAAGCGATACAGCCGAATTGGAGTCCATAGCGCGGCAAGTGATCGAGGAGAACCCAGGCCCGGCCGGTGATTACCGGGGCGGGAAGCAGAAAGCCTTGGGTTTTCTCGTGGGCCAGATGATGAAGGCGACCAAGGGCCGAGGCAATCCCAAGCTGGTGAACGAAATTCTGCT
>SLHB01000294.1 GCA_007136375.1 Candidatus Hydrogenedentota bacterium | reverse complement strand
GCCCTGGGCCGCCAAGCCCCCGGCGGCGTCGCCTTCGAAGACGCCGACCTCAACGGCGACGGCGCCGTCGACGCCATCGACGTCCAACTCGTCATAAACGCCGCACTCGGAAGAACGTAGACAGTTTGCGATCTGGACTACACGGGTGGCCGCATGGCGGGACGGTTTCCGCGCGCCCAACGCTTAGAAGGAAGGGGGCGACAGGCGATAACTCAGCGGAAGGAAGGCGACGGGAGTATCTCCCGCCAGGGGACCTTGATCCGCTTCGAGGCACGCGAAGCCGGAAGCGCGGGCGGGCGCGCTCGCCATGTGGGAGCCACGGCGGCGCAGGGGTTCGCAGGTGATAGCGCCGTCTTCCGTCTGTGCGTGTGTTACGGGGATCCACTCCGTTCTGCCCGCGCGCTTCCCGGAGAAGGGAGTGGCGAGCCGGGCCTTCGCCATGGGGAGACAGGGTCCGGTCAGGCCGCACAGGCGGCGCAGGGCGGGCAAGACCAGGATAAGATAGGTCAGGAGACAGGCCGAGGGGTTGCCCGGCAGGCCGAAGACGAGCTTTTTGCCAAAACCGGTCCCGGCGGCCTCGCGCACGCCGAAGTACACTGGCTTTCCAGGCTTCATGGCGACGCGCCAGTACTGCTCCACGACGCCGATTTCGGCCAACGACGGCCGGACGAAATCGCGTGCGCCCACCGATACGCCTCCCGCCGTAAGCACCACGTCGTGAGTGTCGAGGGCGTCTTGCAGCATGGCTTTGAGCCTGCCGGGATCGTCGGGGCAGGCCTGGGCCGTGGGGTTGGCGATCCCCGCTTCCCGTAGCGCCGCCCAAAGTAGCGGGCCATTGCTGTCATAGATGCCCGTATCTGGCAGCGGCGTCCCCTGGGGCGTCAATTCGTCGCCCGTCGAGATTACGGCCACGCGGGGCATGGCGTGGACGGACAGTTCGGTCAGTCCTTGTCCGGCGGCCAAGGCGAGCGCCGCGGGATCCATACTTGCGCCGACTGGCAGCAGCGCTTCCCCGGCGGCGTACTCCTCGCCCCTGCGCCGAATGTTCGCGCCGGGCGCCGCTGGCGCTTTCACGGTGACGAGACTGTCCTGCCCCATTGCCCGCTCCAGCATCACAACGGCGTCGGCGCCCGGTGGAACAGGGCCGCCCGTGTAGATGAGCCGCGCTTCTCCATGCCGTAGCGGAGCTCCCGCTGTTCCGCCGGCCGCGCTGGTTCCGGCTATGGTAAGCGTGACGGGGGCCGCATCCGACGCGCCCTGCGCCGACGCGCTCGCGAGGGCGTAGCCATCCACGGCGGCTTGATCGAAGCGCGGACTGTCCAGCTTCGCGTACAACGGCTCCCCCAGCACCCGGTCCAGCGCCGGCAGCAGGGAGACTGTCTCCACGGGGCCGGGCGCGCAGTGGCTCAACGTGACCTCCAGGGCTTGCCGGTAGGAGATCACGGCTCTGGCTGCGCTCCCGCCTGTTTGCCGGCGGCGCCAAAGCCCTGCAGCGCGCCCATGGCGTGGAGCACGGCGGGGAAGAGGGCGTCCAGGGATTCCGCCGCGCCCTTGCGCGATCCGGGCAGATTGACGATGAGCGTGGCGCCCCGGATGCCCGCGGCGCCCCGGGACAGCATGGCGTAGGGCGTTCGCTCCTGGCCAAAGGCCCGCGCGGCCTCGGGGATTCCTGGAATCCACCGCTCCACGACCCGCTCCATGGCCTCCGGCGTGCAATCCCGGGGACTGAAGCCCGTGCCCCCTGTCGTCACGATGACGCCGCGCCCGAGTTGTTCAGCGAGCCGAGTGAGTTGCTCCGCGATAACGGCGGCGTCATCCGGCGCGATTGCGTAGTGGGCCACGTCGACCCCGAGCTTCCCCAGCCGCTCCGCGATGAGCCGGCCCGCGGCATCCTCCTTTTCTCCGTGGAAGACCGCATCGGAGACCACCAACACGGCTCCTTGGACGGCGCCGGTCTTGACCCGCCCGAACCGTTCCGGGCTTCCCGCGGCCCGGCGGATCCGCGCGTCAGTGATCCGCGGGCGGGCCCCTTCCAGCCGCAGCGCGTTGTGCAGGACAGCCGCGGCGGTCGTGAGCGCCAACAGGGCGTGCCCGGCGATGTCCGCTCGCGTGACCGCCTCCACCGCCGTCTCAAGCAGGGCTTCCCCTTCTTTCACCGTCACGCTCAGGTCCACATGGTCCAGCATGACGGCGTGACAGGCCGGATCGGCCGTGTGCGCGGACTTTGCCGCCAAGCGGGCCGCCGCGCGGACCTCGCCAAGCTGCGCCCGCCACGCCGCGTCGCTCCAGGGCCAGGCTCCCTCGTACAGGACGCGCCCCTCGGCTTCCGCGCGCCGTAGCGTGGATATGTTGTAGCTTGAGTTTTCCATGGCTAGCTCCTTGGCGCCAATCCTGGGTAAATTAGCGACAATACGCCTCTATGTTAACAGGTTTTGTGGCTGAAACTCCAGAATACCGGTCCAGTGTAGCCGGAATTAGGGCCGCACCCCACTCGGCCGCGCTTGACAAGGCGCGGGAATATAATGTAGATATCGTTTGTCTGTTATAGCGAAGCAGGCAGTCGCCACGCCGCGCCGGCGCCCGATCAGAGACTCTCAAAAAGGACTCAGCCATGACAACCATTACTCCCGAAGCGCTTGTAAACGAACTGGTCCGGGCCGCGCCCCGGCGTTCCCGTGTCTTTGAAGCCTACGGCATCCCCTATTGCTGCAGCGCCAAGCGTAGCGTGGCCGAGGCGTCCGCCGAGGCCGGCGTCGGCGCCAGCGAGCTCATCGCGGCCCTTGAGGCGGCGGACCGGGGAACCGAAGCCACGCTGCCCGGCGGGCCATGCAGCCTCCAAGAGGCGTCCGCGGACATCGCCGAGGCGCACCATGCCTACATTCGCGGCGAACTGCCGCGGCTGGCCATGATGGCGCGCAGAGTGGCTCAGGTTCACGGCAACCGCGATGAACGCCTCGCCCGGGTGGACGCCCTTACCGGCGAGTTGAGCCGCGCCCTGCTGGAGCACGTGGAGGTCACCGAGACCGCGCTGAACCACGCCCTGGAGGGCGAACAGTCCGCCGCGTCCGGTTCGCGGCCAGACGAGACGCTTCGAAGCGCCGAAACCCTCCGGGAAGAAGCCGCCGGCCTGATGGCCTCGCTCAACGCGTATACGGACGGGTACACGCCTCCGGACTGGGGCTGCAACACCTACAGGGCCATGCTCGATGGAATGAGCGACCTCAACGCGAACACGGAAGTCTATTTCCACAAGGTTACCATGATTTTGCTGCCCCGCCTTGCGGGAGACAGCGGCGCGCCGTCTGGAAGCCCGTCGTAAACCACGGCGTTCCGGCGCGCGCGGCGCCAGCGCCAAACCTTGGGAGCATCGACCCATGTCTCTTCCCTATACCTACGTTCAAGACCTGATGCAAGACCAGAACATCCCGGACGACGGCATTCTGAGCCGGAATGTGTACGCGGATGAACACGTGAAAGTGGTGCTCTTCGGGTTTGGTCCGGGCCAGGAACTGTCGGAGCATACCGCATCGAAGCCGGCCATCCTGCACTTCCTCGACGGCCGGGGACGCGTCACCCTGGGGGAGGATGAGCACCCCGTGGGCCCTGGCTCGTGGATGCACATGGAAGCCGAACTTAAACACAGCGTCGTCGCCGAAACGAAGTTGACGATGCTGCTCGTGCTATTGAAGAGCGCCGCGCCCAAAGCGGCGCCGGCTTGCCCCTAGAGCGCCCGAACCGCCTGACGAGGGAGGGAAGCGCCATGGGTACGGCGGCCATTGGGAACACGCGGGACGCGTCCGCCACATTGCGCGGCCGCTGGCTTCAACGGCGATACGCCATTCCCGGTGAACACGGCGCGTGGATGTGGCTGGCGGGTCCATTGGTTGCGGGCGTCGCCGCCGCGGGATCGGCGACTGGCGCGCAGGGGCTCCTGGCCATCGCCGCGCTGGCGGGGTTTCTCTTGCGGCAACCCCTTACGGTGCTGTCCCAAGCGCTGGAGGGACGCCGCCGGAAGACGGACATCGCGCCCGCCGTCCTATGGATGCTGATTTACGGCGTGGCCGCGTCCGCCGCCGGAGTCGGGCTGCTGTTCTTGGGGCACGTGTGGATATTCGTCCTGGCCGCGGCCGCTGGCGTTCAGTTGATCGTCCAAGAGGGGGCCGTCCGCCGGAAGGCCGTGCGTGGCAACACATGGCTTCAGGCCGCTGGCGCCGCGGTGCTCGGTCTGTGCGCGCCCGGCGCCTATTGGGCTGGCGGCGGCGGGGATATGCGGGCGGCTGCCGGCTTGTGGATTCTCGTTACAGTGTATGCCGTTATCACCATCGTCCACGTCCAGCACCGGCTCCGCTGGCGTCAATGGACCGCTTCAACCGCGCCCGCCTGGCGCTGGAGCAAGGAAGCCGGCGTCCCCGGGCTCTGCGGCGTTGGCATGTGCTGCGCCGTGGCGCTCGTCCTACTCCACTCGGCCCCGGCCCTTGCTCCAGCCGCCTTTATCGCGCCCCTGGCCGACGCCATCGAGAGCGCGCTGTGCCCGCCTGTGGGAGCGCGCCCCAAGCAAATAGGCATGCGCCAACTGGCTTCGAGCTCCGCCTTCTTCCTGGCGCTCAGCCTGGCCTACGTCCTCTGACGTTCGCTCTGGCGTGCCGATCCAGCCCCCGGACGCGTGTTGCGCCGTTCCGCGTCATCCCTTGGGATCGTACCCCCCACGGGCGTGGAACGGCGCAGCCGCTTCTTTTGCGTCCCCCAACGGAGGCGTCTGAGATCCCTTCACGCTCCGAGTCTCTTCGCTCCGCCATCTGGCGGTCCGGAAAATTCATCATGGATCACGGCGCCCGGCGCAAGGCATAATTGACGTGCGTCCCCGTTGCTGGTGGTTGGGGCCCTTGGCGGCGGGGAGTATGGCAAGACGGGTGTTCATTCGGGTGCTCGTTCCTGGGTTCCTTTCAATTTTCCGTTTTTCCCGCGATGCGGGATCATTCGCCAGCCTTCGTTGGCGCTGGAGAGCTTCCTTTTATGAAAATATGGCCAGGCTATTCCTATCCGCTTGGCGCGGTATACGACGGCACAGGGACGAACTTCTCGGTCTTTTCGGAGATTGCTGACCGGGTCGAACTGTGCCTTTTTGGTGAGGATGGTGGAGAGACGCGGATTGATTTGCCGGAGGTGACCGGGTTCTGCTGGCACGCGTATTTGCCAGAGGTAGTGCCGGGGCAACGATACGGCTTTCGCGTTCACGGGCCTTGGGACCCGGAGAACGGCCACCGGTGCAATCCCGCCAAGCTGCTCCTCGATCCCTATGCGAAGGCCATCGAGGGCGACGTGAAATGGGACGAAGCCGTGTTCCCGTATCGGTTCGACGAAGGGCCCGACACGCTGAACGACACCGACAGCGCGCCCTTCATGCCCTTGTCCGTTGTGCAGCAGCCCTACTTCGACTGGAGTGGCGACCGGAACTTGAATCTGCAATGGCACGAGACGGTGATATATGAGACCCACGTCAAGGGGTTCAGCATGCGTAATCCCGCCGTGCCTGAAGATCTGCGGGGCACTTACGCGGGCTTGGCCCACCCCGCTTCCATCGAACACCTGACGGACCTTGGCGTTACGGCTGTCGAGCTGATGCCGGTCCATCAGTTTATCCACGACAAGCATCTCGTGGACCGGGGGTTGCGCAACTACTGGGGGTACAACTCCATTGGCTTTTTCGCGCCCCACAATGAATACGCGGCGGACAAGCGTCCCGGCGGCGCCGTGGCCGAATTCAAGGAGATGACGCGAAGCCTCCATCAGGCGGGCATCGAGGTGATCCTGGACGTGGTCTACAACCACACCGCGGAAGGGAATCACCTTGGGCCGATGTTATGCTTCAAGGGCTTGGACAACGCCTACTACTACCGCCTCACCGAAGATCAGCGGTACTACATGGACTACACGGGGACCGGCAACACCTTGAACATGCGCCATCCCCACGCCCTTCAGCTCCTCATGGACAGCCTGCGCTACTGGATTCTGGAGATGCACGTGGACGGGTTCCGCTTCGATCTGGCGTCGGCCCTGGCCCGCGAGCTCCACGACGTGGACCGCCTGTCCGCCTTTTTCGACATCATTCAGCAAGACCCCGTCATCAGCCAGGTCAAGCTCATCGCCGAACCCTGGGACGTGGGCGAGGGCGGCTACCAAGTGGGCAATTTTCCGCCGGGTTGGTCGGAGTGGAACGGGAAGTACCGCGATCTCATGCGGGATTTCTGGCGGGGCGAGAACAAAACGCTTGGCGAGTTCGGATACCGCTTCACCGGAAGCTCGGATTTGTATCAGGACACGACGCGGCTTCCCTTCGCCAGCATCAACTTCATCACCGCCCACGACGGCTTCACCCTGCAGGATCTCGTCTCCTACAACGAGAAACACAACGAGGCCAACGGGGAAGACAATCAAGACGGGGAAGACCACAACCGCTCCTTCAACTGTGGCGCGGAGGGGCCCACGGACGATCCCGGTATCCTGGCCCTGCGGGCGCAGCAGAAGCGGAACTTCCTGGCTACGTTGTTCTTGTCACAGGGCGTGCCCATGATCCTTGGCGGCGACGAGATCGGCCGGACCCAACAGGGCAACAACAACGCCTACTGTCAGGACAACGAGGTTTCCTGGTACGACTGGGAGAACATTGACGAGGATCACCTTGAGTTCACCCAACGTTTGATCGATTTTGTCCATAAACACCCCGTTTTTCGCCGCCGCCGTTGGTTTCACGGCCGCGCCATTCATGGCGAAGAGATCCAGGACATCGGCTGGTTCACCTTCGAGGGCGAACAGATGGCGGAGGATCATTGGGGCGAGGATTTCGCCAAATCGCTCGGGATCTTTCTCAATGGCGCCACAATTCCGAATCCGTTCCCCAAGGGCGCGCCCGTGACGGACGATACGTTTCTGATCCTCATCAACGCCCACCATGAGCCGCTGCCGTTCACATTGCCGTCCAGCAATTGGGGGGAGACGTGGCACACCGTGCTGGACACACACACCGGGTGGATGGAAGACGGAGCGGAAGTGATCCAAGCCAAGGGCGGCCGTGAAGTTCAAGCCCGATCCCTAGTGGTGTTGCGCCATGCCGCTTGAACGCACGGCCACGTACCGCGTTCAGTTCCGGCCCGGATTCGGCTTTCACGAAGCCGCGGCCGTGTTGCCCTATCTGGCCGAGCTGGGCGTCAGCCATCTGTATGCGTCGCCTTACTTGCAGGCGGCGGCGGGCAGCGCCCACGGATACGACGTGGTGGACCCCACCCGGGTCAACGAGGAGCTTGGCGGCGCCGACGGCCACGCGGCGCTGTGCGAGGCCCTCAAGCGCGCGGGCATGGGCCAGGTGCTGGACGTCGTGCCCAACCACATGGCTATCGTCGGGCGGCAGAATCCCTGGTGGTGGGATGTGTTGGAAAACGGCCCGTCCAGCCGTTACGCCAACTACTTCGACGTGGACTGGGAAAACACGGACGAGCGCTGGCAAAACCGCGTGCTATTGCCCGTGCTGGGCGATCACTACGGCCGGGTGCTGGAGGACGGCGCCCTGGAGCTCCGCCATGCGGCAGGAGTGTTCACGCTCCATTACTACGAGCACGCCTTTCCCATCGATCCATCCACCTTGGATCTCCTCCTGTCCAACGCGGCGGAGGCGGCGGACTCGGAATTCCTGGGCTTCCTCGCGGGATCTTGCGCCCGGCTGCCCCGGCCGAGTATCGCGGGCGGCTGGGCCGTGGAGCGGCGGCACCGGGACAAAGCGGTGCTGCAAACCCTGCTCACCCGCGTCTGCGAGGAGGAGCCGGAGGCCGCCGCGGCCATCGACGCGGAGACGGCGCGTTTCAACGCGGACCCCGACGTCCTGGATACGCTCATCGACAGTCAGAACTACCGGCTCGCCCTCTGGCGAACAGCCGGGCGCGACCTGGGATACCGCCGCTTCTTCGACGTCCATGAACTGGCGGGGCTGCGCGTCGAAGAGGAAGAGGTGTTCAACGCCATCCATGCCCTCCCGATCCGCTGGGTCCGCGAGGGCGTGGCCCAGGGGTTGCGGATCGACCATCCCGACGGGCTGCGCGACCCCGCCCAATACTTCGACCGGCTCAAGAAAGCGTGTCCCGGCGCGTGGATCGTCGCGGAAAAGATCTTGGAGCCCGGGGAGCGGTTGCCCGGCGATTGGCCCATTGCCGGCACGACGGGCTATGAGTTCCTGAATCTCGCCGGCGGATTGTTCGTGGATCCCCGCGGCGAGGCGCCGTTGACGCGGTTCTACGAGGAGCTCACCGGCGAAACCTCGGACTATCACGGCCTCGTGGACGCCTGCAAGGCCACCGTGCTCCGGGAGTTGTTGGGGAGCGAACTCAACCGGCTGACGGCGTTGCTCATTGACATTTGTGAGCGCCACCGCCGCTACCGGGATTACACCCGCCACGAACTTCAGGCCGCGTTGTGCGAACTCGCCGCCTGTTTCCCCGTGTACCGCAGCTACGTCCGCGCTCCCGGGGGCGAAGTCTCCGAGACCGACGCGGCCCACATTCAGCAAGCCACGGCGAAGGCCCTCGAACGCGCTCCGGACGTGGACCCCGAGCTGTTCCGATTTCTGGAGTCTATTCTCCTCCTGCGGACGACGGGCTCCCTGGAAAGCGAACTCGTCATGCGCTTCCAGCAGCTTACGGGACCCGCCATGGCCAAGGGCGTGGAAGACACGGCCATGTATCGGTTCAACCGCTTGGTCTGCCTGAACGAGGTGGGCGGCGACCCGAGCCGCTTCGGCGTGACGCCGGAGATGTTCCACGAAGCGTGTTCCGAGTCGGCGGCCCGCCATCCAGAGACCATGTTGGCGACCTCCACCCACGACACGAAGCGCAGCGAAGACGTGCGCGCCCGGATCGCCCTGCTGTCCGAGGTTCCGGCGCGGTGGGCCGAAACCGTGCTGCGCTGGCGCGATCATAACGCGCGCCATCGCGCCGGCGATTGGCCGGACGCCAACACGGAATACCTCATCTATCAAACGCTCGTGGGCGCGTGGCCCATCGACGCGGACCGTATGACGGCGTACATGGAGAAAGCCATCCGCGAGGCGAAGGTTCACACGTCATGGACGAAGCCCAACGAGCCCTATGAGACGGCGGTCCGGGACTTTACGCAAGCCATTTTCGCCGACGACGCGTTTACCACGGACCTGCGCGCCGTTGTGGCCCCCTTGGAGGCGCCGGGCCGGGTGAACAGCTTGGCTCAGGCGCTGCTGAAGCTTACGGCGCCCGGCGTGCCCGATGTGTACCAAGGCTGCGAGCTTTGGGACCTCAGCCTTGTGGATCCCGACAACCGCCGTCCCGTCGATTTCGCTCTGCGGCGGAAACTGTTGGCCGAGGTGAAGGACGCGGCGCCAGAGGCGGTCATGGAGCGGGCCGGCGAGGGCGCGCCAAAGCTTTGGCTCACCGCCCGGACCCTGCGGCTGCGCCAGGAGCGGCCCTGTTGCTTCGGGCCGGAAGGCGGCTACACACCGTTGGCGGCCCGGGGCGAGAAGGCCGCCCATGCCGTGGCGTTCTGCCGGGGCGAGGGCGTGGCGGCGGTGGTTCCGCGCCTTGTGCTGGGCCTCGACGGCGCGTGGGGCGATGCGGTGGTAGACCTCCCAGACGGGCGATGGCGGAATGTCTTGACCGGCGAAACGGCGGAAGGCGCGGCCCCGCTCAGCGGCCTGCTGAAACGGTTCCCAGTGGCGTTGTTGGCAAAGGAGAACAGCGACTGATGACCTCGATGCGCGTGTGGGCCCCCGGGGCGGGCAAGGTGGAGCTCGAAACGGGCGGACAGACGCTTCCCATGAAAGGACGGGCCAATGGATGGTGGACCGTCGAGGCCGATGTGGAGCATGGCGCCGATTACGCGTACCGCTTGGACGGCGAGGGCCCCTTTCCGGATCCCCGGTCGCCGTGGCAGCCCCACGGCGTTCACGGTCCGTCCCGTTGGGTGGACCATGAACGGTTCGAATGGAGCGACACCCGTTGGCAAGCCCCGCCCCTCGCCGCCGCCATCATGTACGAATTGCACGTGGGGACCTTTACCCCCGGCGGAACCTTTGACAGCGCTATTGAGCGGCTGGATTATCTTCGCGACCTTGGCGTCACCCATGTAGAACTTATGCCAGTGGCGGAGTTCTCCGGAGACCGCGGTTGGGGATACGACGGCGTGGATCTCTACGCGCCCCATCACGCCTACGGCGGGCCGGACGGCCTAAAGCGGTTCGTGGACGCCTGCCACTGCCGGGGGTTGGCCGTACTGCTCGATGTGGTTTACAACCACCTGGGGCCCATCGGCAACTATCTCGGCCGGTTCGGGCCGTACTTCACGGACCGTTACGCCACTCCGTGGGGCGAGGCCGTCAACCTCGATGGCGGCGGCAGCGTGGAGCCGCGCCGGTTCTTCATCGACAACGCCCTCATGTGGCTGCGGGACTACCATATCGACGGCCTGCGTCTCGACGCTGTCCACGCCATCGTAGACACATCGGCGTACCACTTCTTGGAGCAACTCGCGGACGAGGTGAGCGAACTGGAGGGCTGCCTTGGCCGGCGGCTCTTGCTCATCGCCGAGAGTGACCTCAACGATCCGCGCTTCGTCCGCCCCCGGGAAGCCGGCGGCTACGGCCTCCGCGGGCAATGGAGCGACGACTTCCATCACGCCCTTCACGCCTACCTCACCGGGGAACGGGACGGCTACTACCGGGACTTCGGCCGTTTGGCCGATCTCGCGAAGGCGATAGGGGAAGGCTGGGTATACGACGGACGGTATTCCGTCCACCGTCAAAAGATCCATGGGCGGCCCGCCCGCGACCTCAACGGACGGCGTTTTGTCTGTTGCCTCCAGAACCATGATCAGATCGGCAACCGCGCCCGCGGTGACCGGATAAGTGCGCTTATCAACAACGACCAGCTCAAAATTGGCGCGGCCATCGTCCTGACCGCGCCCTTCGCGCCTCTTCTGTTCCAAGGAGAGGAATGGGCCGCTTCCGCGCCCTTCCAGTTTTTCACCAGCCACGAGGATCCGGAGCTCGCCGAAGCCGTGAGCAAAGGCCGGCGGGAGGAGTTCGCCGCTTTCGGATGGGATCCGGAGACCGTGCCCGATCCCCAGGACGAAGCGACCTTCCTCCGTTCCAGACTGAACTGGGACGAGTTGGAGAACGAGCCTCACGCGTCGATGCTGGAATGGTTCCGCGCCCTTATCGCGCTCCGGCGGGGATTGTCCGACCTGGGCCGGGACAACTTGCGCACCGTGGAAACGCGGTTCGACGAACAGGATCAATGGCTGACCGTGTACCGGGGCGACACCGCCGTCGCGGTCAACTTCGCCTCCGAGCCTCAGACGATTCCACTTCTTGGAACGGGGTTGAGGCAAGTGCTGCTGGTGTCCAAGCCGGGGGCCAGGGCGGACGGCGTCCATATCCATCTTCCTGGGCAGACGGTGGCGGTGTTGGGTCCCCCCGGTTCGAAGAGTTGAAGCGCCGATGTTGGAAGGATTGATCTCTCGGGCAACCGCCCCGTAGAATGAGCTTTGTGTGAAAGCGTAGTGGTTGTAGCGGAAGGAGGGAAGGCATGAGTCAGGCAGATCGTCCCGGAGGCATGAACCGCCGTCAATTCATCAAGGGCTCATTGGGCGCGGCGGGGGTGAGCGTCGCCTTCCAAGGGGCAGGCCGGGAGGCCAACGCGGCGCCGTTGGCGCATCCGAGCGCCGGAGAGCGGCCCAACATCCTGTTCGCCTTCGCCGATGACTGGGGCGCCCATGCGAGCGCTCTTGGCACGGCGGGCCTGCACACGCCCACCTTCGACCGTATTGCATCCGAGGGCGTGTTGTTCGAAAACGCCTTCCTCAACGCGCCGAGCTGCACTCCAGCCAGAGGCACGGTGCTCACCGGTCAGTACATGTGGCGCCTTGGTCCCGGCGCGAACCTTCACTCCACCCTGCCGGCGGAGTTGCCGGTCTACCCCGAGCTGCTCGAAGCGCACGCCGGCTACTTCACGGGCTACACCCGCAAGGGTTGGGGACCGGGCCAGCTCGAACCGGGAGGACGCGAAGCGCCGCCCACGGGGCCCCAGTTCGATGACTTTGAGGTGTTCCTGGAATCCCGCCCGGGGGACGCGCCCTTCTGTTTTTGGTTTGGCAGCCAAGATCCGCACCGCGGATACAGCGACGCCCTGCGCGAGGAGAAGGGCGTTGATCCCGATGAGGTCGAGGTTCCGCCTTGTTTTCCAGACGGCCCCGAAGTGCGCCGGGATATCGCCAACTACTACGCCGAAGTCCAGCGCTTCGACCGGGAAGTCGGCGAAATGCTGGACAAATTGGACGAGATGGGCGAACTTTCCAACACTCTCGTGGTCATGAGCAGCGACCACGGCTGGCCTTTCCCCCGGGGCAAGTCCAATCTCTATGACGCCGGAACCCATGTGCCCTTGGCCATCTGGTGGCCCGGACAGATGAACGGCGGGCGGCGGGTCTCGGATCTGGTGACCCTCACCGACCTCGCGCCCACGTTCCTGGAAGCCGCCGGCGTGGATCGTCCCGCCCAGATGACGGGACGAAGCTTCCTCGGCGCCATGCTTTCGGAGCGGGAAGGGCGGGTGACCGGGTACCGCTCCTTCGCGCTCTTGGCCAAGGAGCGGCACCACGGCTTGTGCCGGCCCCGCGGCGAAGGCTATCCGTCCCGCGCCATCCGAACCAAGGACTTTCTGTACATCCGCAACTACGAGCCGGACCGGTGGCCCGTCGGCGCGCCGTACATCAGCTCCAGCCAGGACATCTTCAGCGATACGGACGACGGCCCCACGAAGCAGTACATGATAGCGCACGCTGATGATCCCGATGTGGCGCCCCTGTTCGCGCTGAGCTTCGCGAAGCGCCCCGCCGAAGAGCTGTACGACATGCGCGAGGATCCGCACCAGCTCGTCAACGTCGCCGAAGACGCCGCTTACGAAGCGGTGAAACATCAGTTGGCGGCCATGCTAGAGGACGAGCTGACCGCCATGGAGGATCCGCGCATGTTCGGCGAAGGGGACAAGTTCGACGAGTATCCCTATTACGTGGGCTATGGCATGGAGGAGGTGGACCCGCCGGAATCCGTCAAGCGGGCGCTAGACCTTTGAACGCCCCGTGCGCGGCGCGACGCCGTTTATAACGCCGGAGGCCCGGGAACCGGGACCGGCATGACATCCGCGAAGCGGAGGTAAGGAAGGGAGCGTGCTATGAAATCGGGATCGCACTCACGGGGCATGAGCCGCCGCCAGTTCATTAAGGGCGCGGCCGGAGCGGCGGGAGCCGCCTTCATCATCGGCGGAACCCGCGGCGACAACATCGTGGGCGCCAACGACCGGCTCCGCGTCGCCATCTGCGGCGTGCGCGGCCAAGGCCGGAGCCACATGACCAGCTACGCAGACATGGACGATGTTGAGGTGGCGTATCTGGTGGATCCGGACCGGGACGTCTTGGAGAGCCGCGTGGCGGAGCTTCAGGAACGGGTCGGCAACGCCTATACGGTCCACGGCGAGACCGACGTCCGCCGCGTGCTGGAGGACGACAGCATCGACGCCATTGATGTCGCCGCGCCGAACCATTGGCACTCGCTCATGGTCATTTGGGCCTGCCAAGCCGGAAAACATTGCTACGTTGAGAAGCCCATGAGCCACGACGTATACGAAGGCCGCGTCGCCCTCGAAGCCGCCCGGAAGTACGGCACGGTGGTGCAACACGGCACCCAACAACGGAGCAGCGGCGGCCGCGCGCGGCAGATCGCGGAGATCCGCGCCGGCCGGTACGGGAAGCTCAACATTTCGCACGGATTCGCCTGCAAGACCCGGGGCGGCATCGGCTTCGCGGAGCCCGGCGAGCCGCCGGACAATTTGGACTGGAACCTCTGGCGCGGCCACGCGATGATCGACCAATACCACGGCAATTACGTCCACTATGACTGGCACTGGTTCTGGGCCACCGGAAACGGCGACCTGAACAACCAGGGCACCCACGAGCTCGACGTTGCGTACTGGGCGCTGGATCCCGAGGTGCAGCACACCCATCCCGTCCGGGTCATGTC
>SLHB01000394.1 GCA_007136375.1 Candidatus Hydrogenedentota bacterium | reverse complement strand
GGGCATCCCCAGCCACATCCGCGTGATCGTTCAGCTCACAATCATCGCGTCGTTGGTGATTATCACCGACCAGGTGCTTCAAGCCTTCGTGTATGACATCAGCCAAGAGCTGTCCGTCTTCGTGGGGCTCATCATCACCAATTGCATTATCATGGGCCGGGCCGAAGCCTTCGCCATGCAGAACGGCCCTGTCTTGAGCGCCCTCGACGGGTTCGGCAACGCCTTGGGCTACAGCTTGATCCTCCTCGGCGTCGCGTTTTTCCGCGAGCTCCTCGGCAGCGGCTCGCTCTTCGGTTACACGATGCTGACAGCGGTCCGGGACGGCGGTTGGTATCCCGCCAACGGCCTCATGGTCCTCGCGCCCGGCGCGTTCTTCGTTATCGGATTCTTCATCTGGGCCTTGCGTGAATGGAAGCCGGAGCAGGTGGAGGCGGAGTGAACCGCCCCCATTTCCGGACACACAATCCCCTTTGGCCCATCCGCGCAACATAGCACTCCGGCACTCACGGGAGGCGGCAGTATGGAACACCTGAATCATTTCCTCAGCATCGGCGTGCGCGCCGCCTTTGTGGAGAACATGGCCCTCGCCTACTTCTTGGGCATGTGTTCGTTCCTGGCGGTGTCGCGGCGGGTCGAGACGGCGACGGGCCTCGGCCTGGCCGTCGTGTTCGTCTTGAGCGTGACTGTGCCGTTGAACAACCTTATCTTCAACTATATCCTCCGGGAAGGCGCGTGGATCGCCACCGACTTGACGTTCCTGCGGTTCCTCACCTTCATCGGAACGATTGCGGCCACGGTGCAAGTCGTGGAGATGACCCTCGACAAGTACTTTCCCAAGCTCTACGCCGCTCTTGGAGTCTTTCTGCCGCTCATCGCCGTGAACTGCGCCATTCTCGGCGGCTCCCTGTTCATGGTGCAGCGCGATTACCAATTCAGCGAGAGCATGGTCTTCGGCTTCGGCGCGGGCGCGGGCTTCGCCCTGGCCGTTATCGCCTTGGCGGCGATCCGGGAGAAACTCCGGTACAGCGACATTCCGCCGGGATTGCGCGGCCTCGGCATCACGTTCATCACGACGGGCCTCATGGCCATCGGCTTCATGGCCTTCGCGGGCATTCAGTTATAGCCGCGCGCCCGCTTGCGCCCCGCTTCGCCCGCTAATCGCCACCGCAGACAAAGGAATTCCCCGCCATGATTGAAATTGTGCTCGGCGTGGTGATGTTCACCGCCGTGATTCTGAGCCTCATCGCCGTGATTATGGCCGCCAAGGCCAAGCTCGCGGCGGGCGGCGACGTGAACATCGCCATCAACGACGACCCTGACAAGTCGATAACCACCAAGTCGGGCTCCACGCTGTTGGACACATTGGCGAATCAGGGCATCTACATTCCCTCGGCCTGCGGCGGCAAGGGCACCTGCGGCGTGTGCACGGTAAAGGTGACGGAAGGCGGCGGCGCCATGCTGCCCACGGAAGTCAGCCACATCAACCGCCGGGAAGCCCGGGAGGGCGTCCGCCTCTCCTGCCAGGTGAAGGTGAAGGAAGACATGAAGATCGAGGTGCCCGCCGAGATCTTCGAAGTGCGCAAGTGGGACTGCACCGTGCGGTCGAACCACAACGTGGCGACCTTCATCAAGGAGTTGGTGCTAGAGCTGCCCGAGGGCGAGACCGTGCCCTTCCGCGCCGGTGGGTACATCCAGGTGGAGTGCCCGCCTCACACCGTCCATTTCAAAGACTTCGACGTCGAAGAGCAGTTTCGGGACGAGTGGGACGATCTGGACCTATGGCGCCTGACGTCCACGGTCGAAGAGCCCATCCAGCGGGCCTACAGCATGGCCAACTACCCCGAGGAATACGGCAAGATCATGCTGAACGTCCGGATCGCGGTGCCGCCGCCCCGGGCGCCAGAAGGAACGCCTCCAGGCAAGATGAGCTCCTATCTGTTCGGCCTCAAGCCCGGCGACAAGGCCACCATCTCCGGTCCCTTCGGCGAGTTCTTCGCCAAGGAGACCGACGCGGAAATGTGCTTCATCGGCGGCGGCGCGGGCATGGCTCCCATGCGCAGCCACATTTTCGACCAATTCTACCGCCTCAAGACGAACCGGAAGATCACCTTCTGGTACGGCGCGCGGAGCTACCGCGAGGCCTTCTATGTCGAGGATTTCGACAAGATCGCCGAAGAACACGACAATTTCAAATGGCATATCGCCTTGTCCGAGCCGAAACCGGAGGACAACTGGACGGGTTACACGGGATTCATCCACCAAGTCCTCTACGACAACTACCTCAAGGACCACCCCGCGCCAGAGGACGTCGAGTACTACATCTGCGGTCCGCCCATGATGAACACGGCCTGCATCAACATGCTGCATGAGCTTGGCGTGGAGGACGAGAACATCGCCTTCGACGACTTCGGCGGCTAACGGCCCGGATAACGATGAAGACCCACGAACGCCTTTCTCTTGGAAGCACGGCGGGAGCCGTGCTTCTTTTCTTTGTCGCCAGCGCGATCCTCGCGGCAGGATGCGCCCTGCCGGAGCAACCCAGCCGGGATAACTTGCTGACAGGGCACGCGCTGGGGACCTATTACCGGGTTCGTCTCGTCACGGAGGAGCCGCTCACAAGAGCCGCCCTCGAACCCATCGAGGCAGCGGTCCTGGACGCCCTCAACAACGTCAACGAGAAGATGTCCACGTACCGCCCAGACTCGGAGTTGAGCGCGTTTAACGCGCTGGAGTCCACGGAGCCTTTTCCCCTGAGCCCGCATACGCTGGTGGTGTTCGACAAGCCGCTGCGCGTTAGCGAGGCCACGGGCGGGGCTTTCGACGTGACCATCGGTCCGCTGGTGAACGCGTGGGGCTTTGGGCCGGGCCGCTGGGATCTCGAACCGGAGCCGCCGCCGGAGGATGAGCTTGAGGCCTTGCTGGAGCGGGTGGGTTACGAACTACTGGAGCTGGACCTAGAAGCGCGAACCATCCGCAAGACCCGCCCGGACGTGTACGCGGACTTGTCCGGCGTCGCCAAGGGGTACGCCGCCGACGAAGCCGCGCGCGCCTTGGACCGTTTGGACATCCCCAACTACTTGGTGGAGCTCGGCGGCGAGATTGTGACGCGGGGGCGGAACGCCCGGGGCGAGACGTGGACCGTGGGCGTCGAGCACCCCACGGAGCCGCCGGAGACCCTCTACGCCGTGATCGCGCTGGACGGACGCGCCATGGCCACGTCGGGCGACTACCGCAACTTCTTCGAGTACGAGGGCGTGCGCTACTCCCACGCCATCAACCCCGCCACGGGTTGGCCGGTGGCGCATAACTTGACGTCCGTGAGTGTTCTCCATGAGGAGAGCGCTTGGGCGGACGCCTGGGCGACGGGGCTCCTTGTGTTGGGTCCCCGGGAGGGCGTGGACGTGGCCATGGAGCACGCACTGGACGCCTTGTTCATCATTGAGATTGAGGAAGGCCGCTTCGGCCATGTAATGACCGGCGACTTCGCCGGCGCCCTCGCCCGCCCCATCGAGGCCGGCGAGGCGATCGCTCCGTAGGCGCTTCGGCGTTCAGCACGCCGGTCGTGGTATACTGTCTGACGCCGGTGTTTCCGGCGCCAGAAGCGGCGTACGCGCTTCGGCTCCGCGCAAAAAGGAGGCGCGAACCATGTTGGAAATACTCTTCGTTACATTAGTCTTCTTCGCTCTCGCCATGTCTATCATGGGCATCGGATACATCATTGGCGGACGCCCCCTGCGCGGCTCCTGCGGCGGGGTCATGCTCAAGCGGGACGGCAGGGAGAGTTGCTCCGT
>SLHB01000406.1 GCA_007136375.1 Candidatus Hydrogenedentota bacterium | reverse complement strand
GGACCTACATCCCCCTAAATCCCCTCCCTGCTTTCGCGGGGACAGGCTTTGAAAAGGGGGACTTTTGCGCGTCGACCGGCGGCGCGTTGCGTTCACCAAGCTGATGAGCAACCACGAGGTCCTCCCGACCATTGACGGCAGGCAAATTCCCCCTTCTGAAAGGGGGCGGCCCGAAGGGCCGGGGGATGTAAACGGCTTAACAGAGCGCCTTTATCCGGCGATTGGGGGTTGACAGGCGCAGGGGTGGAGGCGGATACTATTTTACGTGGGAACTCTCCGGCTTATCGCCGGAACAACCGGGGGAACCGGGGCGAAGCCCCATGGGCCAAGCGCCCCGGCCTGCCAAAGGAGGCCGTACACATGGCCTATCATATCGGACGTAGAACCCTTCTCAAGTCAGCCTTTGCCGCGACAGCCGCGGCCGGTCTCGGCCAGATTGCCGGGAGTGGCGCGCGCCGCTCCCGCGCGGCGAGCGCCATGCCGAAACGGCCGCTCGGCAAGACCGGCCATGACGTGGGCGTTTTCAGCCTTGGCGGCCAATCCACCCTTGAACAGGATGGCCAACTGGACGCCGCCGTCGAGATCATCAACCACGCCCTTGACCATGGGGTGAACTATATTGACACCGCTCCGCGCTACGGCGGCGGCATCAGCGAACGGTACATCGGCGAGGTCATGAAGGACCGGCGGGATGAAGTCTTCCTCGCGACCAAGAGCCACGACTACAGCTATGACGGCACACTCCGCCTCTGCGAGGAGAGCCTGGAGCGCCTGCAGACGGACCACTTCGACCTGTATCAGCACCACGCGGTGGATCAGATCGCGGAATTGGACCAGATCGGCGCCGAGGACGGCGCGTTGCGCGCCTTCGAACGGCTGCGCGACGAGGGCGTGGTCCGGCACATCGGCATCACGGGCCACACGCCGAGCCTGATGATCGAGGCGCTCAACCGTCACGACTACGACTGCGTGTTGATTTCGCTGAACGCGGCGGACATGAACCTCAACGGGCCCGAAGACATGGACGCTTTCTTGACCGACGCCGCGGCGAAGGAAGTCGGCGTCATCGCGATGAAAGTGGTTTCCCGGGGCCGCGTGCTCGAACGGGGGCTGACGATGGAGCAGGCTTTGACCTACACCTTGAGCCAGCCGGTGGCCACCGCTATCGTGGGTATCACCGAGACGCGGCAGGTCGACGAGAACTTCGACATCGCCTGCAATCTCGAACCGCTGGACAGCGAGCAACAACTGGCGATGCGGGAACTCGCCCGGGCCTGACGGGCGGCGACGCCCCAGAGCCTCCTGGGTTCGAAGGAGACGTCTCCGGGAGCGCCGCGAGCAGGAACATGCGAACGGGGAGGCCAGGCCGCGCGGCCTAGCTTCCCCGCATTTACGTCTGTCTCTTCGAGGGACGAGGGGCTACGCCGGCCCGGGGCTCACGGTCTTGTGCGTTCCATCGCACAGGGGCATCTTGGCGCTGTGCTTGCAGCAGCAGAGGGCGTAGCGTTTGGGCTCTTCGACGGTGAGGCGCGTCGGGGCGAAGCCCGTGCCTTGATGGGAGCCGTCGCACCAGGGCTGGTTTTGAGATTGGCCGCAGGTGCAACAGGCGTAGTCGCCCGGCTCCAGCTCCAGCACCTGGGGCTTTGTGTCGGCGATGCGTGGCGTGCTCATGAGGCCCTCCCTTGCAAGGTTATCCCTTCAGCTCGTCAACGCTTTCGACAATTTTGGTGATAATGCCGTAGGTTTTGGCTTCCTCGGCGGACATCCAGAAGTTCCGGTCGCTGTCCTTGGCCACCTTTTCCACGGTCTGGCCCGTTTCCTCGGCAATGAGGTGATTGAGCTTCTCCCGGATCTTCATGATCTCCTGGGCCTCGATGCGGATATCGGAGAGTTGGCCTCCCGCGCCGCCGCTCGGCTGATGCAAGAGAAACCGGGTGTTGGGCAAGGAGTAGCGGCGCTCTTTCGCCGCGCCAAAGAGGATGGGTACGGCGATGCTGGCCACCCAGCCGCAGCCGATGGCCCGGATCTCGGAGCGCATGGCGTAGCGCATGACGTCGTGGATGGCGTAGCCCGCGTCGACATGGCCGCCCTGGGAGGTAATGAGCACGCGGATGGGGTCGTCGGAGTCCGCGTCCAGGATCAGCAACTGCGAGATGACGCGCTCGGCGATTTCTTGATCGATTTGGCCGCAGATCATGACCGTCCGCGCCTTTAACAGGCGGCTTGTCAACGGGGCGACGGCCTCGTTGTTCTGGGTTTCGTCCGCGAAATACATCACTATCCCTCATGACTAGGCGCGTTGGCCGGGGAACAATGGCGGCCGCGCCAAGGTTGTGGTGAGAGACGGGCCCGGAGCGCGCGGGCCGCGGGAAAAGGCAGAGAAAGGCCCGCCGCCGTCCAGGCCGCGCGGGCGGCGCGTATTGTGCCACCCCGGCCCCGGGCACTTCAAGGCGATTTGGAGGCGTTCCACTTTTCACGGGCGCGGGTATTGTGATAGTCTCATTTCGCCGATGTCCAGGCGGCCTTTCCGGGCTGAACGCGCGGTCTGGCCGCCGCGGCGAGGAATGCGCGCCGTAGCCGCAAGGATTGTTGCGCGTAAACAGGGAGAAACAGCAGATGCGCGCCATGACAATAGCGTGGACCGTCCTTGTGTTGGCGGGTTTCTCGTCCGCCGCCAACGCCCAGTTGACATGGGACGAGACGCGGGTGGAGGCGTACCCTGAGCTAGGCGACACGGAGGTGCGGGAGACCTTTACCTTCACAAACACGGGCGACGCGCCGGTGACCATCGAAGGGATCGGCTCTTCCTGTGGCTGCACCGTGCCGGAGGTGCACCCCCGGACCTACGCGCCGGGCGAATCCGGCTCCCTCGACGCCGTCTTCACCATCGGCAGCCGGCGCGGCGAGTACACGAGCACGGTCCTCGTCCGCACGGACGTGGCGGAGAACGACGTCACGGTGCTGCGGCTCGTCGTCCACATTCCGCAGGTGCTGCATATGGAGCCCGAGGTGTTGACCTGGCGTATCGGCGCCGACGCCGATCCTCAGACCATCAACATCGATATCAACGAGGATCTTACCGTCCATGTGACAGATGTGCGGTCGAGCAACCCCGCCATGCCGGCCGAGTTGCGGGTGGTGGAGGAAGGCCGCCGCTACGCGGTGGACGTGACTCCGGAAAGCACGGAGGAAGCGGGCCATTCCATCTTGTCCATTGTGACGGATTTCCCCGAAGACGAACCCGCTACATACCGGGCCTTCGGGCGGATCATTCATATTCACACGCAGACCGGGCAACAGGCGCCGCAAACCGACCGGCAAGCCCGGGCCGTGACGCAGCAAAACGGGGGCGAAGCCAGCGCGGCGGCCGAAGGCCCTTCGGCCCCGGAAGCGCCCGTGTCCACGAGCCGTCTGACCCGGCGTTTTGATGTGGAGGGGACCGGCTACGCCATCTCCGTAAGCCCGCGCCTGTTGACGTGGCCCGCCGGGTCGCCGTCAACGCCGAAGCAGGCGGAGATCCTCATTGAAGGCGACGCCCCCTTGCGCCTCACGGGCGCCGAGGCCAACACGGACGGCTTTCTCCACATCTTCGAGGAAGTAGAGCCGGGACGCCGCTACCGGATCACCGTGTCTCCCCGCTCCACGGCGGAGAGAAACACGGCGGTGTTCGAACTGACAAGCGCGAATGAGGGGGCGATGCCGCTTCCGATTAGCCTGCCAGTCCGCGCGGGCGCCCAGTAATTCGGCCTCGAAAACGGCCGATTCCGTGGCGTTTCCAGGCGTTCTCGGCCGAACCGGAAGAAATGTTTGACAGGTGTTCTCCAATTCGGATAGGCTTGCGATAACTGCGGCGCCGAACCGGTTTCAAACACTCCGTGTCAGGATCGCGCGGCCCGCGTTCGTAGACGGAATCCTCTGGAGGCATGATGGACGAGACGGGTAACGCCGAATCTCAGGCATCATCTGAAATCACGGTTGCTAGTACGAAGCGCTTGACCGCTGCCCCGGCATCAACGTGCGGGGCGGCACGGAGAAGCTGCGGCCTGCCCCGGATCCGGTAAGCCGGCTCACCTTCCCCCTGCCGCCCGGCGCCGATGGGCGGCGGATGGCCAGGAGGTGAGCCATGGACGTCACCAAGACCAGCGATAATCTGCGCGCGCTCCTTGCCGAAGACAAGGACGCTGAGATTCGCGATATCTGCAATTCCTTTCACCCCGCCGCGCTCGCCGACCATTTTGAGCATCTAGAGCCCGAAGAACGCGTACAGGTGCTCCAATGTTTGGATCCCTTGTTCCGCGCAGAGCTCATCGGCCATCTGGATCCGAACACCCAGCTCGACACCGTTGAAGTTATGCCCGACGCCGAGTTGGCCCGCACCGTGACCAACATGTCCGCGGACGAGCGCGTCGACCTTCTCAAGCTATTGCCCGACGAACGGGTCGAGGAGGTGCTGCGGACGGTGGCGAAGGCCGAACGAGAGGACATCCTCCGCCTGGGGGCATACAAGGAAGGCACGGCCGGGGCCATCATGACCTCGGAGTATGTCAGCATTCCGCCGGACATCACGGCCCGCGAAGCCCTCGACAAACTGCGGCTGGAAGCGCCGAATAAAGAGACGATCTATTGCGCTTATGTCGTGGACAACAAGCGCCGTCTGCTCGGGCTGATTTCGCTGAAGGACCTTATCGTCGCCCGGGGGCATTCCCTCATTGAAGACCTTATGACCAAGGAGGCCATCACGGTTCTCGCCGACGAACCGCAGGAGGAAGTGGCGCGGAAACTGTCTCAATACGACCTTATCGCCATCCCAGTGGTTAATGGCAACAACACCCTGGTCGGCATCGTGACCTTCGACGATGTGCTGGACGTAACGGAAGCCGAGGCGACGACGGACTTCCACCGCATCGGCGCGTCGGGCTCCCTGAAGGAAAGCTTGCGCGACGCGAGCCTCGGGCTTCTGTACCGGAAGCGTGTCCCCTGGCTGTTGATCCTGGTGTTTATCAACATCTTTTCCGGCGCCGCCATCGCGCGGTACGAGGAGGTTATCGAAGCTTACGTGGCCCTGGTCTTCTTCCTGCCCCTGCTGATTGACAGCGGCGGCAACGCGGGCACCCAATCCGCCACCCTCATGGTCCGCGCCTTAGCCACGGGCGATGTCCAACTGCGGGATTGGTTCAAGTTGCTGTCGCGCGAGGTGGGCGTGGCCGCGGCGATAGGCCTCTCCATGGCCGTGGCGGTTTCGTTTCTCGGCATATACCGGGGCGGCGCGGAGATCGCCGTGGTGGTGTCGTCCACGATGATTATCGTGGTGTTAGTGGGCAGCCTCATCGGCATGTCCCTCCCCTTCGCTTTCACGCGCTTGAAGCTGGATCCGGCGGCCGCGAGCGGCCCCTTGGTGACGTCGCTCGCCGACATCGCGGGCGTGCTCATCTACTTTGGCATCGCCGCGTGGTACCTTGATCTGCCCCTCGTGGCCGCCGCTTGAGGGGGGGTTGGCATGGGGCTAGCCGCGGGTCCGCGCGGGCCGCTGTCAACTTCCGGATCGGTGGATGCGTTGCACACAATTGACAGGGCGGTATACCATTCGGACTATCGACGCCGGTGAACCTTACGATTAGGGCGGGGAGCAATCCATGAAAGTTGCAGAGTTAAGCAAACGACTTTTTGTTATCTTGGCGGTGTGTCTCGTCATGCCCGTCGCGGCGGCGGGCAGCCTGCGCGTGGGAAGCCCAGCCTTTGACGGCGACCAGGTGATTCTCCCGGTGCTCCTCGACGGAGATGTGGAGAGCGGGGTCGCCGCCATTGATTTCCGGCTGAACTACGATCCGGAAGTGCTCCGGCCCGTGTCCACGCGGACCGGCGAGGCCGCGGCTAACGCGAGCAAGCAGGTTCAGGCCAATCTCGCCAATCCCGGCGAGTACGTCGTGGTGATGATGGGCATGAACCAGAACACCGTGGCGCCCGGCGAGGTCGCCCACATCGTGATGGAGCAAGTGGGCGAGCCGCAAAACGGGCGGAGCAGCGTCCGCATTTCCCGGACGACCTTCGCCTCCGCCGAGGGCATGGAGATTCCTTCGCAAGGCAGCTCGGGCGCGATAGATTTCAACCAAACCGAGAGCGGAGACGAAAACGGCGCCAGCAACGGGGACGAAAGCGAGAGTTCTAGCGGCTCGCAAGCAAGCGGGAGCCAGTCCAGCGGACAAACCTCCCAACAGCAGCAAGGCCTCTCGGGCGCCCAGCCCCAGGCCAACGTTCCCTCAAGCGCTCG
Organism: Candidatus Hydrogenedentota bacterium; assembly: GCA_007136375.1. Taxonomy (GTDB): domain Bacteria; phylum Hydrogenedentota; class Hydrogenedentia; order Hydrogenedentales; family SLHB01; genus SLHB01. Next base: position 7,846 of record SLHB01000406.1, on the reverse strand, counting down.
CTCGATCTCGCAGAATGTGGCGCCCGGCGCGAACGGCGGCGGCTCGGGCGGCTCCTCCGCGAGTTCCCTGATTTCCGGACCGCCCGTGCGCTCCCGGGCCGCGCCCGAGGAGGGTGAAGAAAACGGCGCCAGCGCGGGGCCTGACCAGTTGGCGCGTCTTATGGACCAAGCCGACGGCGCCCGCTCGGACATTCCTACTCCGGATTCCGGCGGCCGGCCCGTAGAGCCTGGCGCGCCGCCAGACCCCGCGGACGTGACCGCGACCGAGACCGGCGCCGCCCCCAGCGGCCAGGCCCAGAGCGGAGACCGGCAGCAGCTTGCGCAACTGCGCGGCGATGGAAGCGGCGTCCAGACAAACGGGGGAGGGGCGGACGACAGCAGCGGCGAATCGAGCGGCGGCGGCTCGATTGTTCCCGGCTTCGGAGCTGGTCAGAACGGGGGACCGCCCGCCACGGCCTATGTTATCTTTGCCGCGGTAGCCGCTGTCATCGTGGGATTGTTCTTCTTCCGCCGCAAACTCGTGGGGTGACCCGCCAACGGCGCCTTCTCCCCAATACATCGTGTTACGGGTTACCGTCCCGGCGCGCCGAATCCCGCGCGCCGGGTCTTTGTTTCAGTCAGGCATGCGGCGCGGGCGTCAGCCATAATGCCGGCTGAGCTCGGACGTGAGGTAGTCGTAGGCGCTGTCCACGTCATCGCAGAAGTGAAAGAGGTCCAGATCCCCGGGGGAAATGACGCCCCACTTGGCCAGGGCCTTGAAGTCGACGATTTCGTTCCAGAACTTGGTCCCGTACACGACGACGGGCATGTACTTCGCCGTTTTTTGGGTTTGCACGAGGGTCAGGACTTCGAACAGTTCGTCGAGCGTCCCGAAGCCTCCTGGAAAGACCACGAGGGCCTTGGCCAGATAGACGAACCAGAACTTGCGCACGAAGAAGTAGTGAAACTCGAAGGCCAACTCTTTTGTTTGGAAGGGGTTGGGGTCCTGTTCCATGGGCAAGCTGATATTCAGGGCGACGGAAGGCCCGCCGGCCTTGCTCGCGCCCCGGTTTGCGGCCTCCATGATGCCCGGCCCGCCCCCGGAGCAGACGATGAAGCGGCGGCCATTGTTGGACAGGCCATGAGTCCAACGGGTCAGCCGTTCGCTCAGCTCCATGGCGTCGGCGTAGTACTGAGCCATGACCACGTCCCGCTTGGCCTGCTCATGGGCGTGCGTCAATTCCTGGCCGGGGTTTGGGGCTTCGGCTATGTCCCGTTCGATGGACTCTAGGTTCTGCTGGGCCACATCGGGCGGAAGCGTCCGCGCCGAACCAAAGAAGACGATGGTGTCGCGGAGCCTCATGCGGCGGAAGCGGGCCTGGGGCTCGATGAATTCGCACAGCACGCGGATCAGGCGCGCGTCGGGGCTGTTCAGAAAGCCCAGGTTCTTGTAGGCCTTCTGCAAGGCCTCCGCGCCCTGGTCTTCGGCGCCAGGAGCGGCGTCCGCGCCTTCATCGAAAATATTCATGCTGGGGTCCGTGCCATCAATCGCCATGGTTGCGCGCGCTCCCTTGAGCCAACCGCTTCCCCAGGAGGAAAGCGGGAAGAACCTGAGTGTTCTGCGGTGTGAGCCCGATGATTTCGGCTGTGTTTCGCCCGGATTCCGCGTGAAAAAGGGGATTGTATGCATTGAAACGGCCGAAAAGCCACCTCCGCCGCCGTCGGCTCCGGGAAGCCGGACCCCCGCATCGGCGTCCGCGCGGGCGGCTTGTCTTGGCGCGCCGTTCTGGCTATCCTGAATTCTTTGGAGAACAGCGCGCCCCGGCGGGAGCGCCGTCGCCTCGCTCCGCCCCATACCGCACCGGAGGGACACCACGCCAACCATGCCGTCAGACGCTGACAAGCCCATCATTGTCCAATCCGACCGATCCATCCTTCTGGAGACCGACGGCCCCAGCTTCGAGGACGCCCGCGACGCCATCGCCGCCTTCGCGGAGCTGATCAAGTCGCCGGAACATATCCACACCTACCGGATCACGCCGTTGTCCCTGTGGAACGCGGCGGCGGCAGGCTTGACGGCCGCGCAAATCGCCGAAGAGTTGCGCCAGTTCAGCAAGTACGATGTGCCTCCGAACATCCTTGCCGAGATCGAGGAGACCATAGGCCGCTACGGCCGGCTCAAGCTCCATAAGGACGCGGAAGGCAGGCTGTACATTTCCGCGGACGATCCCCTGCTCATCACCCAGTTGGTCCATCACAAGGACGTGAAACCGTACATCGAGGAGCATACGGACCGCACGATCTTTATCACGCCGGGGGACCGGGGCAACGTCAAAAGCGTCCTCATCAAGATTGGCTTTCCCGTTGAGGACCTGGCCGGATACGTGGCGGGCGCGCCGCTGCCGGTGGAGCTGCTGGAAACGGCGGCCAGCGGCAAACCCTTTGGCCTGCGCAAGTATCAGCGGGAGGCCATCGACGCCTTCCACGCCCAGGGAACCAACCGGGGCGGCAGCGGCGTCGTCGTGCTGCCCTGCGGCGCCGGCAAGACCGTGGTGGCCATCGGCGCGATTCACCGCTTGCAGACCCAGACCCTTGTGCTCACTACGAACACCGTGGCGTTGCGGCAATGGAAGCAGGAGATCCTCGACAAGACCACGCTCACCGAGGACGATGTGGGCGAGTACAGCGGGGACGTGAAGAACATTGCGCCCGTCACCGTCGCCACCTATCAAGTGCTCACCTACAGGCGCGGCAAGGACGGCCCATTCGCCCACTTCGATCTTTTCGACAAGGCGAATTGGGGCCTCATCGTTTACGACGAAGTGCATCTGCTGCCGGCGCCCGTATTCCGCGCCACCGCATCGCTTCAGGCCTTGCGGCGTCTCGGCTTGACGGCGACGCTCGTCCGCGAGGATGGGCGCGAAGACGACGTGTTCAGCCTCATCGGGCCCAAGAAATACGACGTGCCTTGGAAGGTGCTGGAGCATCAGGGGTGGATCGCCCAGGCGGAATGCACGGAGATCCGGGTGCCGTTGCCGGAGCAGGAGCGCTGGAACTACGCCGTGGCCGACAAGCGCGCCAAGTTCCGCATCGCCTCGACCAATCCCGCGAAGGCGGTGGTGTGCGAGGAAATCGTCGGACAACACAATGGCGACCACATCCTTATCATTGGACAGTACTTGGACCAACTCAAGGAATTGGCGAAGCATTTCAACGCGCCGATCATTACTGGCCAGAAGGCGACGAAGAAACGGGAAGAACTCTACAAGGCCTTCCGCTCTGGCGAGATCAAGCTGCTCATCGTCTCCAAGGTGGCCAATTTCGCCATCGACCTGCCCGACGCCAACGTGGCCATCCAGGTGTCGGGAACCTTCGGGTCCCGTCAGGAAGAGGCGCAGCGTCTGGGGCGGATCCTCCGGCCGAAGCAAAATGGCGCCGTGGCCCGCTTCTACTCCTTGGTCTCCCGGGACACCTGCGACCAAGACTACAGCGTGAAGCGCCAGCTTTTCCTGACGGAGCAAGGCTACCGCTACGACATCCGCAACGCCTGGGAGGCGTAGGCGTGGCCCGCGCCGAAACCTGGATCACGCCCGATGGCGCCGTCCGCCGCGCCGCCGTGAACCGCCGCTTCCTGGAGCGTCCGACCGAGACCTTGCTCATCTCGCCGACCCGCGCGGCGGCGTCACGCCGGGCGCGGGAGCTGTTGACCCAGGACCCGGCGTCCCCCAACGGCCGTCCCCGGGTTCCGGGGCTGTGGGGCGCCCGCGTGATGACCTTCGAGGACTTCGCCACGCGGATCCTCGAGAGCGTGGACCGCGGCGCGCGGCGCGCGAGTCCGGCGCGGCGGCGGCTCATCCTCGAAGGCGCCGTGGCTGAATACGCTCATGACCAGACGGCGCACGCCGCTGACACGCCGGACGGCTTTGCGGTCCCTGGGCCGGAAAACCGGGGCTTCGTCACCCATCTGGAACGGCTGATCACCGGGCTCAAGCAAGCGGCTATCGAACCGGAGGACTTTGCCGAGCGTGTCCGCGCGCGGCGGCGCGCCAACCCCTTGGACGATGCCGCGGCGGCCATATACGCACGCTATCAGGATGCGATGAAGGCGGCGCATCTCTACGACCGCCAGGGGCTCTACTGGCTCAGCCACGCCTGCTGCCTTCATGGACGGCCCCCGGCCTTGGATGGCGCGGCGGCGTTGCTGCTGGACGGCTTCGATGACTTCACGCCCGCGGAATTTCGCCTTATCGTCTCCGCGTCGGCTCACTTCGAGTCCATTGTCTTCGCCTTCAACCACGACGGCGCCAACCACGACGACGGCGGCCTCGTGGACGCCGCGATCGCCAAGACGATTCAAGAGCTTGGGGCGGAACTCGTGGAGCTGCCCAGTTCGCCGCCGCATTCGCAGGCGGGCTTCGCCGCGCGCTGCCTCTTTACGCCCACGCCGCCCGCTCCCCCGGAAGACCTTCGGGCCGACATCGTTCTGACCGCTTTCCCGGGCGCGACAGAAGAAATCGAGGCCATCGCCCGGCGGGTAAAGGCCCTCATTCTCGATGACGGCGTCCCGCCCCACCGCATCGCCGTTGTGTTCCCCGATCTGGCCGCCGCCGCGCCGGTGGCGCGCACGGTATTCGCCGAAGCGGGCGTGCCCCTCGACACGATCCATGAACCGCCCTTGGCCGGGACCGCCGTGGGCGGCTTTGTCTCCGCGTTGCTTGAGGCTTTGACGATGTGGGCGCGGGATCCTGTGGCGGACGTCCTCCAGTCGCCCTTCATGGCCCCTGGCCTGCGGGAAAGCGGACTGCCCGGAGGCGGCGCGGGCCTTGAAACGGCGAGCGTGCTGGCGCGGGAAGGGGGGATTACATCGGGGAAAGGGGAATGGCAGTCATGCCTTGCCCAACTGGAGCGGCGGATCGCCAATGGCCGCGCCGGCGCCCTCGAAGGCCCGGCGGCTCTGCCCTTCCCCAACGCACCGGCCCGCGTGGCCGCCCTGCGTCAGGCCGCCGGCTGGCTCGCCGATTTGGGCGCTCAATGGCCCGCGGAAGCCTCGCTCTCCGAGCATGCCCACGCGGTGGAGGCGCTGCTCCAGACATGCGGCGTGGCGCCGGCCGTGGCCGCGCTGCCCAGCGCGGAACAACAAGCATCGGAAGCGACGGCCTTCCGCGCCCTCCTTGGGCTGCTCGGTGAGTTCCAAACCATGGAACGCGCGGACTTGCCCGTTCAACGAATGGACCGCTCGGGATTCGCCGCGTATTTCAACCGGGCCCTGCGCGAAACCGGCGGGGGCGCGGCCGCCCGGCGGCGCGGCGGCGTGGCCTGCATGGACCCCGAAGCCATCCGGCCGCTGAGTTTCAGCCATGTCTTTTTCGCCGGGGTGAACGAGGGCGCCCTCCCCCGGTCCGCTCCCTTGAACGCCATCTACAGCGAGAACGATCTCCATGAATTGGCCCAGGCGGGCGTTGTCCTTGAGCCCGCGCACGTGCGCCGCGAACGGGAGCGCATCGTTTTCCGGCGGGTGTTCGACGCGGCGGAGACGAGGATTCACGTGAGCTGGCACACCGCGTCGCGAGACGGACAGGAACGGCTGCCGAGCCCGTTCATCGGAGACCTGCAGGATCTCCTGCCGGACCTGACGCCGGCGGAAGCCGAAGCCGTCTCCGCCGATCCCGTTCCCGGCCCGGAGGAAGCGGTCAGCTTGGATGGACTGCGGAACGCCGCCTTCGCTATTCCGCGTTGGGCGGGCCTGCGGGAAATGTTCGCCGATGAATGCGCCGCGGCGGCGCATGGCGCGGCCGTCGAAGCGGCGCGCTACAGCCAAGACGGCTTCGGCCCCTATGACGGCGTGCTCACGGATCCCGCCATACACGCGGACCTGTCCGACCGCTACTCCGGCGAGCACGTCTTCAGCGTGAGTCAACTCGAAACCTACGCGCGCTGCCCGTTCAGCTTCTTCATGGAGCGGATCCTGCGCGTCCACGAGGTCCGCGCGCCCGAGGCCATGCTGGATCAGCGGCTCCGGGGCGTCATGCTCCATGAGATCCTGCGCCGCTTTCATCAGGAACGGGCGGACCGGCTCGTCACAGAGCCGCCGGACGATGCGGCGCGTCAACGCATGGCGGAACTGGCCGAGGCAGTCTTCGAGGCCGAGGCCTGGCGCAACATTACGGCGCCGCCCGGCGTGATGCGCGCGGAGCTTGCCCACATCAAGGCCCAGCTTCAGCGTTACCTGACCATTATGGCGGGCTGGGAGACGGCGCCTTGGCGGCCCACACATTTCGAGGCGAGTTTCGGCTACACGGACGGCGACGCCGGGGACGCTTCGGAGCTGGCCGAGCCCTTCGAGCTCCGCGATGCGGACAACGGAGAGTCCCTGCTGCTGGCGGGACGCATCGACCGCATCGACGCAGGGGAAGACGGCGTCCGCATCATCGACTACAAATCGGGCGCGCCGCCGCAGCCAGCGGACATGGACGCGGGCGTTTCGCTCCAACTGCCGCTTTACGCCCTCGCGGTTTCCGAGTATGTGGTTCCCGGACAGCCCTGCGCGGAAGCGCTGTTCATCCCAGTGGGCAAGAATCGTATCGTGAACGCCCTCAAGCCAGGGCCGAAGAAGGGCGGGATGGCGCCGCAAGACCGGACGGAGCAGGCGCGGTTCCACGCCTTCGAGCACGCGGGCCACATCCGGGAGGGCCTGTTCCCGCCGACGCCTTACAAGGGCCTTTGCTTCGCCTGTCAGACCCGGCGCGCGTGCCGTTATGAGGAACACCGTATCCACATGAAGCAGCGCGCGGCCGTGGAAGCGGACGAGGTGGAGGGCCCATGAAGCGGACGCCGGAACAACACGCGGCCATCACCACCTCGGGCGTGGATCTGTGCGTGGACGCGGGCGCTGGCTCCGGCAAGACGAGCGTGCTGGTGGAGCGGATTCTCCACTTGCTGGAACAAGGCAAGGCGCGCCTCGGCGAGATTGCCGCCATCACTTTCACCGACAAGGCCGCGGCGGAGATGCGCGCCCGGGTTCGCCGCGAGTGTGCACGGCGCGCCGCGGAAGCCGCGGACAGCGAGCGCAAGGGGTTCTGGCGCGGCCTCGAAACGGAGGCGGAAAACGCGCGGATTGGGACGATTCACGCCTTTTGTATGGGCCTACTCCGCGAAAACGCGCTGCAATTGGGCCGGGATCCGGACTTTTCGATTCTCGCCGACGCGGAAGGGCATTTGCTTCGGGAAGAAGCGGTCGAGCAGAGCCTCCACGGATTGCTGGACCAAGGGGACAGCGACGCCATGGCGTTGTGCGCGGAACACCGGGCGCCGGAGGTGGCGCGCATGCTGGGAACGCTGCTCAGTCAGCGATCCGTGGCGGAGCCGCTCCTCGCCGAGCTGGGAACGAAAGACGCGGAAGCCCTTCGCGCCTCCTGGGAGACGCTGGTGGCGCAAGAAGCGGCCGCCGAACTGGAGGCCTTCCAGCGGGACGGCCTTCCAGCGGATTGGATCCAACGCTTGGAAGCGGCGGGGGGGATATGCGTCAAACCCGGCGACTTGCGGGAGACGCTCCGGCGGGAACTGCTTCACGTGGCCCGGCGCATCGCCGAAGCAACGGCGCCGGACGAAGCCTTCGCCGCCTTCGCCGAGATGGATGGACTCAACGCCAAGGGCGGCAGCGTTAAGGCGTGGGACAACCGGAAAGACGCTTTCGAAACGGCGCGTGACGTGCTCAAGGAGATGAGAGAAGCCGCCAAGCGTCACGTTCCCGCCGAGCCGGATCCCGCCATTGAACAGCGCGCCGCCGAGTTGACCCTTTCCCTGTCGCGGGTGTACGCCCAAACGCTGGAGACCTTCCGGGCGCGGAAGACGCGCCTCGCGGCCGCCG
>SLHB01000505.1 GCA_007136375.1 Candidatus Hydrogenedentota bacterium | reverse complement strand
CCAGTTGTCTTGTACCTCAGTTTCACGTCACGCACGGCCGAAGTGGTTGTGAGTCCGGAGTTTCGGCCGTTGGCGCCCATGGGCGAGCCTGGCATGATGTCCCCGGGCGGCGCCTTCGGGCCGGAGATGTGGCCAGCGGCAGCGGAGACGCCGATGCACCGGCCCGAGCCCACCGCCGTGGTTCTTCTCTTCCCGCTCGTGGCCTTGTTCGGACTGGCGTTGCTCGCCTTCGGCGCGCTCCTGATCTTCGCGTGGACGCGGCGAAACAGGGGCGGAGGGGAGGCGCGCGCCCAGGAAGCCGAACTGGTCCAGGATCTGCACCATCAGGCGCAGCGTTTCGAGGAACGAATTCAAACGCTGGAAACGCTCATTCTGGAGCGGGAGCGCCAGGAGCGGTAATTCGTCACGGCAAGATTGCACGGGATCGCCGCCGCGCGGCGGCCATTCCAGACCTATGGCGGCGCATGCGGCGCCCCGAAGGAGCGAGACGATCATGGGCGGTGTGGAGTTTGTGCTTCTCTTGGTCCTGCTCGGCATGGCCTACGGGCTCATCAACAAAGCCCTTGATCGCCGGGACGGCGGAGCCGCGCGGGAAGAGACGGAGTTGATGCAGGATATTCACCGGCAGCTCGCGCGGATGGAGGAGCGCGTCGAAGCGCTTGAGACCATCCTCTTCGAGCGCAGGCGGCGGGAGCAGCACAGGCCCGCGGACATGACCTGAAGGTTGCCCAGATGGGCCCCGCGCTAACGTGTTACGGATCATGGCGGAAGCCATAAGGTGTAGCGAGCAGAATTATGTGGATGAGTTTTGCGGCGCCAGGCGCCATTGCCGCGCTTTGGATGATTGCGTTCTTTAGCTTCTTCGTGTGGGCGGACGGGGTCTTGACGCGCCGTCAGAAGCCGGCGAGGGTCCGCGCGGCGACATTGCTGCGGGCCATGTACCGGGACCTTGGCCGCCTGGAAGCGCGGATGTCGGGCCTCGAAACGCGTGTGGCCCGCGGCGTCCGCCGGACGGAACGGCGGCCGGAGCCATGAGCGTTTTGAGTATGGCGGCGCTCTTCGCCGCGCAGGCCCTCGCGGCGCCCGGGATAGCCGCGGCGTCGGTCCTGGCCTTTGCCGTGGCGCCCACCCTATTTCTTCTGTTGATGGCAGCGCTTTTGCTGAAGCATGGCGGCTTGGCGGCGGGATACGGCAGCGGAAACTACTTTGAAGACCGGGCCGCGCAAGACCTGTTCGCGTCGCTGACGCGGATAGAACGGCGCATCAGCGCCCTGGAGTGGCGAGTCATGTTGGGCGCCCTTGAGTAGCCCTCAATAAAGACGGCCCGCGCCGCATCACGGGCGCGCGCCTTACGGAAAGCAAGTACTTATGCACGTAGACTCTGTCGGGATGATTATCGCGAGCAGCGCCGTGGCGGCCGCCGCGTTGCTCCTCGTCGCCGCCGCCGTGGCGGTTTCGTTCCGGATGCTAGACCGGGCGACGGGGACGGACCGAAAGGTCCTTGAAGAACGGGCGCGGCTGCTCGATGAACTCGAAGCGGGACTCATCCGCATGGAGGACCGGCTGGACGCCTTGGAGGTCCTCGTGCTGGAACGGGATCGTCACGCGCGCGGCTCTGGCCGCCGGAGGAATTCAACATGACCTTTTTTGCCTTGGTGGCCGTAATGCTCACCAGCGCCGTAATGTTCCTGGTCGTAGGCGCGGCCCTGGCGGTCGTCATCTTTTCCCGCGTGAACCAGCGGCGCGGCAACCGGGGCCTTTCGGACACGGAAGAGATCCGGAAGATCCAAGAGATTCACGCGGGCTTGGAGCGCATCGAGTCCCGGGTGGACGCGCTGGAGACGGCCCTCTTCACGGAGCGGGGCGAGGAGCTGTGACCATGTTCGGACGGAACCTAGAACAGCAAGAGATTGACCAAGCTGAATGGGAGATCCCCGGCAATTGGACGGGATGGAAATGGTGCTCCATCTATTTCAGCAAGCGAGATTCCCGGGTTTGGGTTCCCAAGGAGATTCGCTGGCTCGGTTGGACCCTGAACCTTGGCCGGCCCGGCGGCGTGGCGTGGCTGTTGGCCATCGTGGTGGGCGCGCCTCTGATCATGATCCTCGGTGTCGTGCTTGCGCTGTCGCTGATGTAACCGGAATGGCGTCTTCAAGAAAGAGAGGAAAAGCCCCATGAATCACTATTCGGAAACTCAAGACCGGCTATACCGCGCCCGTGACGGGATGATCTTTGGCGTCTGCAAGGGACTGGCCCGCTACAGTGGCGTCTCCTCCTTCTGGGTCCGTTTCTTCACGGTCATCCTGTTTCTGTTCAGCGGGATATGGCCCATGCTGGGCGTCTACCTGATTGCGGCTTTTATCATGAAGCCCGAACCCGTGATGCCCTTGCGCAGCCCCGAGGAGGCGGAATTCTACAGCTCCTATGTGTCGTCGCGGACCATGGCCCTTCAGCGCCTGAAGCGGACCTTCGACAACCTTGATCGCCGCATTCAGCGCATGGAGAATATCGTGACCGCCCGTGATTATGAATGGGAGCGCCGCCTGAACGAGTGACCGGCTCGGAGCCCTGGTGGAGCGGCGCGTGGGCAAGGCGGACAGTTGGAAAGGGGCACGAATGACCAAGACCGCAGCGCGCGCCGCGTCCCGCGCCAAGAAGGGCGGGCCACCGTTCACGCGCCTCGGCGCTGTGTCCCTCAAGGTGGTGGGGCTCCAATACTATGACGCGGCGGCGCCGCCGGGAGAGCGCGTGCATTTCGAGCGCGAACCGCGGAACCCCTACGACGCCAACGCCATCCGCGTCGAGAACGAAGACTTCGCTCAGATCGGGCACGTATCCCGGAGAGAGGCGCGCTGGCTGGCCCCGCTCATCGATGAGGGCTTGCTGCACATCGAAGGCTGGATTCCCGGCGACGCGGCGGTGGAGAAGCAGTCCACCGCCGCCGAGACCGTGCTCTACCTCGCCAAAGGCAAGCGCGCGATTCTGGGGCCTCCAGAAACTGTTGATAGCGCGGCCTTGGCCCTCCACGACGTTGTGATCCACGCGTGGAGCCGCGCGGCGGAATGGCCGGATCCGGCGACAATCCGGGCGATGTGCGCCAAGCTCGCGCCCCTCGTGGATAGGGACGCCTTGCCCGAGACACACCTCGCGCTGCGCCTCCTTGAAGTCCGCGCCCGGGACGCGGAGGAAAGGCGCCGCCAGCGCGGCCTTCAGGAACTCCGGGAGGCGCTCCGCCGCGTCCGCGTGGGCGGCGCCGTTTCCTGGCGCAATGTCCACCTCCTTCCCCTTTACGGCCCCGGCAATGGCAAGTCCGCCTTTACGCCCTTGGACGAGGCGTTGAAACGGGGCAAGGCCCGCGTCCGGGAAGTGAGTCATGCGGGGGCCGTAAACGAACTCGTCATCGAGAACCCGGGCAAGCGTCCCTTGGCGGCGTTTCGCGGCCTGGTCGTCGCGGGCGGCAAGCAGGATCGCATGATCATGGCCACGACGGTCGTTTGGCCGGAGACCGCCGCCACCGTTGTCGCCGGATGCGTGGAGCGCGGGCGTTGGGCCTATGACGGCCGGGCGTTTCAGGCGCGCTCTCACGCGCCCCCGTGCATGCGCCGCGGCCGCGCTCCGCTTGGGCCCGATGGCGTTGATCAGGAGGGACTGTGGGCCTCGGTGGACGCCTGTCTCGCCAGCACGGGCGTGGAGTCGCCCACGGCGACGCTGACGGCCGGATTTGAGTCCGCGGCCAGCGCGAACAAGAACTGGGCTACCCACTTGAAGCTGGATAAGGACGCCGCCGGCGCCGTTGTCTGCGT
>SLHB01000433.1 GCA_007136375.1 Candidatus Hydrogenedentota bacterium | reverse complement strand
CGAAGCGGGCGATAAGATCCGGCGCGTTTTCCGCCAAGGCCCGGAACTCCTCGCCCCGCTTCCGCAGCTCTTCCGCCATGGCCTGCTTTTCCTGGGCCTGGCGCCAGCGTTCGGCGGCCTCGCGGATTCGACCGGGCAACGCCGCGAAGTTGCCCGTGCTCTTAACGATATAGTCCGCCGCCCCTTTCGTGAGCAGCCGGGCCGCAATCTCTTCCGTACCCGTTCCGGTCACGATCATCACCGGAATCTCGGGCCACGTGCTCTGTACGCGCTCGAGCACCTCCGTTCCCTCGAACCCGAGGATATCGAAGTCGCTCAACACGACGTCGAAGCCGCCTTCTTGGAGCAACGCCTCGAAGGCCGCCTTGGAGTCGGCCTCGATGAGCTCCAGGCCGTCCGTCCGCCGAAACGCGGCCCGCACCAGTTCGCGGTCATATTTTGAATCATCGACGTACAGAACACGTATCGGACCCGCCATTACCCAACTACTCCCGAAAACAGATCAACCGCACTAGAATTCCGCGCCAATAGACGGGATTATAGCGATTCCCGCCCGGCTTTTCTGCAACAGAACGTAAACGGCTCGGGTTTCCCCACAATTCCTCAGCGACACTCCAATCGCCGTGCAAGGCGGCCCTTTCAAGACGCCCCGGGGCGTGATAGAATGCCGGACCTTTCGCGCCCCGGCTCGCTCAGCGGGAAAACGCCGCATCACGGCTTCGCCGGAGTCCGGGTTGATCCCCTGGGCGACCCTGGAGGTTTCCCTGCCCCGGGGGACAGCGCGGAAAGGTTCTCCCGGCCCCGTGGCCCCGTCACCGGCAACCATCACCCCTACGGAGGCAGACCCCGTGCGCACTTGGGCCCAGCTCTTGGAAGGCCTCAATCCGCAGCAGAAACAAGCCGTCACCCAGGTCCACGGCCCGGTCCTCATCGTGGCTGGGGCGGGCAGCGGGAAGACACGCGTGCTCACCCGGCGGATCGCCTACATCCTGGCCACGGGCGCGGGCAAGCCGGAGAACATCCTCGCGGTCACCTTCACGAACAAGGCGGCGGCGGAAATGCGCGAGCGCGTCGCCGAGCTCACGGGAAAGAAGGCCGCCCAGGACGCCGCCATCGGCACCTTCCACGCCTTCTGCCTGGGCGTCTTGCGGGAACACGCGGAGCGCCTGGGCTTGCGCCGGGATTTTTCCGTCTCCAGCGAGGCCGACGCGCGGACGCGCATGCGGCGCATATTGGCGGACCTCGACGGGGTCCGGGAAACCTTCGATCCCCAGCGCTTCCTGGAGGGCGTGGGCCAGGTCAAGAACCAACAGCAAACTCCGGACGATTACGCGAATCAGCCCGCCGAAGACGCCACCGCGGAGAAATACCAGCAGTGGTTTCCCGCCATCTACGAGCAATACGAATCGGCCCTGCGGGCCGCGAACGCGGTGGATTTCGACGATCTTCTTGTCCTGACATTGAAACTGTGGCGGGACCACCCCGATGTCTTGGAACGCATGCGCGAGCGGTACCGGTTCATCATGGTCGATGAATTCCAGGACACGAACCAGCTCCAGTACGCCCTCCTCCGCGCCTTGGCGGGGCCCGAAGAGAATATCTGCGTGGTCGGCGACGACGATCAATCCATCTACAGTTGGCGCGGCGCCGATCCCCGGAACATCCTGGAATTCGAGCGCGGCTTCCGGAGCGCCCACGTCGTCAAGCTGGAGCAGAACTACCGCTCCACCCCCACGATCCTGGACGCCGCGAACGCCGTCATCCAATACAACACGGCCCGCCGGGAAAAGAAACTCTGGAGCGCGCTCGAGAGCGGACGGCCCATTGATTGGCTCCTCACCGCCAACGAAGGGCACGAAGCCGAGATGGCCCTGTCCTGGTTCAAGCTCATCCGCGACAAGACCGGCGCGAAGCCCAGCGATTTCGCCATACTCTACCGCTCCAACACCCAGTCCCGGCCCTTCGAGATCATCCTCCGCCAGGCCGGCGTGCCCTACGCTGTCAATGGCGGCCAGGAACTCTTCGACCGAAGCGAGGTCCGCGACATCGTGGCCTACCTCAAGGCGGCCGCCAATCCCTACGACGAGAGCGCGGTCCTCCGCGTGGTGAACATGCCCCGGCGCGGCGTGGGCGACGCCGCCCTGCACCGGGTCCATGACATTTGCCGCACCGAGGGCCTCCCCTTCATCCAAGGCCTCGAACAGGCCCGGGCGCGCCAGGCCGTGGGCGCGGAAGCCCAGCGAGGCATTCAGGCCTTCCAGCAGCTCCTCCGCGAATACGGGCGCCGCTTCCAGGAAAAAGGCGCGTCCCTGCCGGAAACCGTGGAAAACCTCGTCCACACCGTGGGCTACCGCGAAGAGCTGCGGCGCGCGTCGAAGACGGATCCCCAGTTCCAGATGCGTTGGGGCAACGTGGAGGCCGTCATCCGCGCCATCGCCGTCTACGAAGACCACGCCGAACGTCCGTCCCTCGTCGATTTCCTCGACAAGACGACCCTCGGCGCCGACGTCAGTTGGCAACAGATGAAAGCGGAGCGCCGCCGCGACGGCGTCAGCCTCATGACCATCCACAGCGCCAAGGGCCTCGAATTCCCCTTCGTCTTCATTGCCGGCATGGAGGAAGGCCTCCTGCCCCACGAAAAATCCATCCGCGCCGGCGCCATCGAAGAAGAGCGCCGCCTCTTCTACGTCGCCCTCACCCGCGCCATGCGCCACGCCACCGTGTTCGAGTCCATCTCCCGGAGCCGGCACGGCCGCGAACGCCTCACCCAGACAAGCCGGTTCCTCAAGGAAATCCCCGAAGGCCTCGTACGCAAGCGCGAACTGGCCGCCCGCGACATGGTGGAAGAACGGACCGCGCCGGACAAGGATCGGAAGAAGCGCGCCAAGCCCAAGGCGCGCCGCCGCTCCGCCTGACGCCCTTTCCACGCCGCCGCCGCCAGTGCTATAATCCCTGTAGCCGACAACGGGCAGGCCGGACGGCCGCCGCGCGGGTCCACCGCGGGGAGGAAAGTCCGGGCTCCACAGGGCAGGGCGCTTCCTAACGGGAAGGCGGGGCGACCCGACGGAAAGTGGCGCAGAAACGACACAGCCTACGTCCCCGGCGTCAAACCCGGGGGCCGGCAATGGTGAAAAGGTGCGGTAAGAGCGCACCAGCGGCCTGGCGACAGGCCGGCTGGCTAAACCCCGCCCGGAGCAATTCCAAATAGGGGAGCTATGGAGTGGCCCGCTCCGCTCCCGGGTCGGAAGCTAGAGGCGCGCGGCGACGCGCGTCCAAGAGGAATGGCCGTCTCGGAAAGGCGCGGACACGCGCGCGCCCTTCTAGGACAGAACCCGGCTTACAGGCCTGCCCGCGGCCCGCGTGATGCTGCCGCCCCTTGACCACGGCCCACGCAACCGGCGTCAAGGGGCTTTAACCGTACTTGCCTTAAGGGGGCGATCGTTCCTTCCGGGCGCCGAGACCCATGGACACGGCTGCCGCGATGTGGAATAATGCCCTCCGGCTCCCGCCGCCCCGCAACGGCGGCCCCGCCGCTCATGCGCGCCTGTAGCTCAGTTGGATAGAGCAACGGCCTTCTAAGCCGTGGGCCGGGCGTTCGAATCGCCCCAGGCGCGCCATTTCACCCTCTCAGAGCAAAACGCTCGCAGTTTCGCCGTGTGTTCCGCGCCGCTCTCCAGCACAAAACGCCGACCCTGCCCCTTGTCAGGTTGGGCTCACCGGATCATCGACGCCGGGTCTGACAACGCGCTGCGGGTCGTAGTCGCGCTGAAGCTCCGAACCGCCCGTCGGGCAGCCCGCGAGCCCTGCGCT
>SLHB01000261.1 GCA_007136375.1 Candidatus Hydrogenedentota bacterium | reverse complement strand
CGTGAAAGACATCGATTTCGTCGCGTCGGCGAAGGACCCCGCCCAACTCATGGAGCGCTTCGTATCGTGGGATCGCGTGGCGTCGGTCACCGGCCACGGCGAGACCAAGTCCTCGGTGGTGCTTCAAAGCGGCATGGCGGCGGACCTCCGGGTGGTGAGCGACGACGAATTCCCCTACGCCCTGCACCATTTCACCGGCAGCAAGGAACACAATGTGGCCATGCGCCAACGCGCCAAGGACCGGGGCGTGAAGATGAACGAGTACGGCCTGTTCCGGGAAGACGGCGAGGCCATTGTCTGCAAGGACGAGGCGGCTATCTTCGCCGCGTTGGACCTGCCCTTCATTCCACCCGAATTGCGGGAGGATATGGGCGAACTCGAAGCGGAATCCCTGCCAGACCTGGTGGAGTTGAGTGATTTACAGGGCCTCTTTCACTGCCACACGACGTACAGCGACGGGAAAAGCAGCCTGGAGGCGATGGCCCTTGGCGCGCGGGACCGAGGCTACGGATACATCCTCATCGCCGACCATAGTCAGTCGGCGGCCTATGCGGGCGGGCTCAGACCTGAAGCCGTGGCCAAACAGCACAAGGAGATCGCCGCGCTCAACGACAAGCTAGAGGGGATCCGAATCCTCAAGGGCATCGAGTCGGACATCCGGGCCGACGGCGGCTTGGATTACGACGAGGACGTTCTCGAAACCTTCGACCTGGTCGTCGCCTCCGTTCACAGCGGCCTCGACATGACCGAGGAGGAGGCGACGCGGCGGGTGGTCCGCGCCATCGAGAATCCTTACTCGGCGATCCTGGGCCATCCCACGGGACGGCTGCTCCTAGCCCGGGAAGGCTACTCCCTGGATATGGAGCGCGTCCTTGACGCATGCAAGGCGAACCGCACGGCCATTGAGATCAACGCGAATTGCCACCGCCTCGACCTGGATTGGCGCCACGTCAAGCGGGCCCGGGACAAAGGCGTGATGCTCGCCATCGGGCCAGACGCCCATAGCGTCGAAGGCTTGGACGACGCGCAATACGGGGTTAACGTGGCGCGGAAAGGTTGGCTCGCCCAGGAGAATGTGTTGAACTGCCTGAGCGCGGAGGAGGCGCTGGCTTGGCGGCGATCAAGCTGACTCAGAAAGCCAACCGGGAACGGGTTCTAGAGGTCATCCAACGTCTGGGGGAGACCTATCCCGACGCGCGTTGCGCCCTGAACTTCTCCACGCCGCTAGAGCTGCTCGTGTCCGTTATCTTGTCCGCTCAATGCACCGACGAACGAGTTAACATCGTCACCAGGGAGCTGTTTCAACGCTTCAAGACGGCCGCCGACTATGCGGAAGCGCCGCCGGAGGCTATCGAGAAGATTATCCATTCGTGCGGCTTCTACCGGCAGAAGACAAAGAGCATTCAGAACGCCTGCCGCGCGCTCCTCGACCGTTTCGGCGGCGAGATTCCCGGAACGATGGAGGAGTTGCTCACCCTCGACGGCGTCGGACGGAAGACGGCCAACGTGGTCCTCGCCGAATGCCACGGCGTCCCGGGGATCATCGTAGACACCCACTGCAAGCGCGTGGCCGGACGCCTCGGCTTCACGAAGAACACGGACCCCGTCAAGATCGAGTTTGACCTGCTGAAGATCGTGCCCCGGGAACACCAGCGCATGTTCTCCCACTACATGGTCTTCCATGGGCGGAATATCTGTCACGCCCGGAGCGCCCGGTGCAGCCAATGCCCTCTCTTCGAGCTGTGCCCCTTCCCCCACTCCGCCAAGGGGAAGAAGATTGCCAAGTAAGAAGGCGGGGGCGGCGCCCCGGCGCGCCGCCATGGCGGCAATCGCCTATGCCGCCGCCGTCCTGGCGGTCGACACCCTCGCGGCGCAGATGGTCCGGTGGCCCTTCGATTGGCATGGCCTTTTCGCGTGGCGGATGGACAGTGGCTTCGACCTCTTCAAGTGCGTCTTCTGGGGCGCCATCCCCCTGGCCTTTTGCTTGCGGTGTATGGATTGGGGCTGGCTGGGCGTGGCGCGCTGGCGCAAGACGGACCTATGGCTTCTCGCTGCCCTCGCCGCCGCGGGCAGCGCCGCCATGCTGGTCATTCCCCTCTTCCCCGCGCTGCGCGACATCTATCCGGGCCTGAGCGGCGCGCCCGCGAGCGCACGGCAAGAGTTCGCGATAACCTACGCGATCTGGACCTTGTCCTGGCTGCCCGCATGGGAATTCCTTCACCGCTACTTCCTGCTCACCCGGGTGGAT
This sequence comes from Candidatus Hydrogenedentota bacterium, assembly GCA_007136375.1. GTDB lineage: Bacteria > Hydrogenedentota > Hydrogenedentia > Hydrogenedentales > SLHB01 > SLHB01. The sequence goes on along the minus strand of SLHB01000261.1, from coordinate 1,577 downwards.
CGCGCCTGGCCTCGGCTGGGCTGGCTCATCGTGCCCCTGTCCGAAACCCTGTATCACCTGCAGAAACCCTGGCCGGAGGCGGCGGGCATGCTGGCCCTCTCCCTTGTCCTGACGTGGTGGGCCCGCAAGCGCCGTAACCTATTGCTGCCGCTCGTGGTCCATGCCATCATTGAAGCGCAACTCGTGCTGTTCATCCTCATGACCTGAGCCGGTCCACCCGCGGCGAGGAGGCGCCGGAGCGGCCTCAGTACAGCCGGGGGTTAAAGTGCGCGTTCATCCCTTCCGTATCCACGGGCGTCTCCCGCATGCGGTTCCACCATTCCCGCCGCCGTTCCGCGTCGAACCGGGGATTCGGCCACGGCATGGGCGCGTTCCTCGCCACGCGCCAGTCATGGAGCCGGCGCCACATGCGCTCCGCCCGATCCGGCTCGGCGGCCGCCAGGTTCTCCTCTTCCCCAATGTCATCCGCGAGGTTGTACAACTCCAAGGCGTGCTCGTCAAAGAACTCGATGAGCTTCCAGTCCCCCTCGCGGATGAAGCTAGCGGGACGGGAATGGTGGTAATGAGGGTAATGCATGTAGATGGCGTCCCGCGCCAAGGACGCGCCGGGCTCCTCCAACAGGGGCATGAGACTCAGGCCGTCAACGGCCTGGCCAGGCGTCACGGCGCCGGTGATCGCGGCGAAGGTCGGCAAGAAGTCGTTGGTCAACACGGGCTCGGCGCTGCGGCTTCCAGCCTCCGTAACCCCGGGATACCGGACGATAAGAGGCACGCGAACGCCGCCCTCGTAGATGGAGCCCTTCTCGTCGCGGAGGGGCGCGTTGCTGGTCACCACTTGGGCGTCCTCGTCGTCCACGACGTCGTAGCGCCGCTCAAGGCCGCCGTTGTCCGAATAGAAGATGACCACGGTGTTGTCCGCAAGCCCCTGTTCTTCGATGGCGTCCAGGAGCCGTCCGAAACTCGTGTCCACCTGTTCGATCATGCCGGCGTAGTGGGGATTGGACGGATACCCTTCGACGGGCGGCTTGGCGCTGTATTTCTCGAACAGCTCCTCCGTCGTGTCGATGGGTATGTGGACGGCGTAGTGGCTCAGATGGATGAAGAAGGGCGTATCCGCGTTCCGCTCGATGAAACCGATGGCCCGGTCCGTTAGAAAGTCCACGAGCGCCGTGCCCGGCTCCACGTCGACTTGCGGGTCTGTGTTGAAATCCGGCGCGAAATGGCGTCCGCCCGTGACAATGGCCTCGCTGAACCCGTAGTTCGTGGGGAAGCGGGCGCCCCCGCCGCCCAGATGCCACTTGCCAAAGTGGGCGGTGACATAGCCCGCTTCCTCCAGCGTCTCCGGCAAGGTTACAAGGTCCTGCGGCAGATGCTGGGGCCGGTTTACCGGTTCGTTCAGCAGTTCGAAAGGCCGCCAATGGCCGGGGATGAAGTTCGTAAGGCCCACGCGGGCAGTGTCCTGACCCGTCATGAACGCCGCGCGGGTGGGCGAGCATACGGGCGCGGCGTAGGCATCGGTGAACACCATGCCCTCCTCCGCGAAGGCGTCGACCCGCGGACTCTCGTTGAACTCATTG
>SLHB01000034.1 GCA_007136375.1 Candidatus Hydrogenedentota bacterium | reverse complement strand
ATGCTCGTGGACCCGAAGATGGTTGAGCTGTCCATTTTCAACGACATCCCCCATCTAATTACACCCGTGGTGACCGATCCCAAGAAGGCGGCTGGCGCGTTGAATTGGCTCATCATGGAAATGGAAGAGCGCTACCGCTTGTTTGCTCATCTCCGGGTCCGCAACATCGAGGTCTACAACGAGAGCGTGGAGAACGGCGAGATCGAAATGCCCGCGGAAGAGGAAGGCGGCGAAGCCGGGTCGGTGAATGTGATCCGGAAGCTGCCCTATATCGTCTGCATCATTGACGAGCTGGCCGACCTCATGATGCTGGCCCGCGCGGAAGTGGAGGACGCCATCGCGCGGCTGGCCCAGCTCGCCCGCGCCGTGGGCATTCACCTCATCATCGCCACGCAGCGCCCCTCGGTGGATGTGCTGACCGGCGTCATCAAGGCGAACTTCCCCGCCCGCGTGTCGTTCCAGGTGTCCAGCCGGGTCGACTCCCGGTGCATCCTGGACGCTATCGGCGCGGAGCGGCTCATCGGCCGCGGCGACATGCTGTACTTGCCCGCGGGCCAAAGCAAGCCCACGCGCATCCAGGCGGCTTTCACCAGCGACAACGAGATGAACCGGCTTATCAGCTACCTCAAAACGCAGGCGCCGCCGCAATACCGTGACGAAATCGAACGCTTCGGCCAGGCCAAGGGCGGGGCTGAAGATCTTGGCGAAGAGTCCGATGAACTCTTCGAGGACGCCGTACGCGTCGTCATGGAGACGGGCCAAGCCTCCATCTCGATGGTTCAGCGCAGGCTGCGCGTCGGCTATACCCGGGCCGCGCGGCTTATCGACATGATGGAAGTAAAGGGCATCGTTGGCCCCCACAGTGGCAGCAAAGCCCGCGAGATACTCGTGGACGTATCCTCACGGAGCGATGAAGTCGCATGAACAGTTTGGACACGCTCGGCGCCGAACTGCGTGAACTCCGGGAGTCTCTCGGCGTATCCCGCGACGAAGTCTATCTCAAGATCCGTATCCCCAAGGCCTACGTCAAGGCCCTGGAGGAGGGAGACTTGGCCGCGCTGCCCGCCCCCTGCTACGTGGTGGGCTTCGTGAAGTCCTACTGCGCCTATCTCGGCGCGCACCCTTCCCGTTACGTCAACGCCTACCGCGAAGCCCTTCGGCCCGTGACCGCCTCGCACCGCATCCTCCCCCTCAGCCAACGCAAGGGCGGCCAGGACGCCACGCCGCGCTGGGTGAGCGAGGCGATCACTTGGGCGGCCATCTGCGCTATTATCGTCCTTGGCTGGATGGCGTACACGCTCGTGGTCCGTCCCGACGACAGCGGCGGCCAAGGCCGGGTCGAAGCCGAGACGTTGCGCATGGTCCTGCCCCCGGCGCCCGGCGAAGAGTTGCCCTAACGCCCCGCGTTCCCCGGGATTGGCCCGGGGCCCCGGTTGTATGCTGGGAAGTTCGCAGCGGCGTGGAAGAGGAAACCCCGCGTGTCTGAAGGCCGCAATAGCCCCAGGTCTGAACCCGGAGCCCTCCGCGCAATGAGGGAAGAGGCCGTCAACGCCTGGACCCATGGCGCGGGGCTCGTACTGAGCCTGGCCGCCCTGCCCGTTCTCGTGGTGATAGCCGTGAACAGCGGCGGCGCCTACCGGATAACCAGCTTCGCCATCTACGGCGCCGCCCTGGTGATCCTCTACCTGGCTTCAACGGTGTACCACGCCGTCCGGCGTCCCGACATCAAAGGCGCCTTCCGTAGACTGGACCACGCGGCGATATTCCTGCTCATCGCGGGCACTTACACGCCCTTCACGCTCCTGAACATGCAAGGCCCATGGGGCTGGGCCCTTTTCGGCGTCGTGTGGGGCTGCGCCATCGCCGGCGTGGCCTTCAAACTCTGCTGCCGCCGCGGATTCATGGCGGTCACCACGGCGCTCTATATCGTCATGGGCTGGAGCGTGCTCATCGCCGTTAAACCGGCTCTCGCGAGCATCCATCCCCACGGCATCGCGTGGCTCGTGGCCGGCGGCTTGGCGTACACGGGCGGCGTCGTGTTCTTCGCGCTGAACCGCATTCCCTACAACCACGCCATCTGGCACATCTTCGTTCTCGCGGGCAGCATCTGCCACTTTCTCGCGGTTGTGCTTTATGCGGGTTACCCGCAAGGCTCGTAATCCGCGGCCATCGCAACCAGTCTCCCATTGCGCAGAGGGCGCCGGCTCAAAACGGGGAGCGCCGCCCTTTCACGCCTGCGTCAACAATCTGGCAAGGTTTCCCCGGCAGGCGCCACAATATATTGCGACTGGATCACGTCTCTGTTAGAATGGGCCACAAAAAGGGGATGCCTGCCGTGCGATTCGGAAAACGTAACAAAAAATCCCAACAACAGGGCCGCCAGGCCCGGGCCGCAGACCAGGACGCCGATACCGTGAAAGACCAAGACAATAGCGCTGTGTCCGCCGCCGGCGTGGATAATCCGGCTCATGGCGGAGGAGAAAACGGCGACGAGGCCACGCAGCGGTTGATGACGGTCCTCGCCCGTTTCCAACGTCAAGTCACTCGCGCGCAAGACGGCGCGCCCCAGGAACTCTGGTCCGACGAATGCATGAACCAGCTCATCACGGCGGTCGAGATCGCGCTGGAAGAAGACTGGACCGACGTGGTGGAGGCCCTCACGGAGACGGGCCGGATTCTGCAAACCTATGAAGACGCCGGGCGCGCCGGGGAGTGCGCCCAATTCCTGAGCGACAGTTACGACATTCTGTGCCTCATGGTCGGAGATTTGATGCTGGGCTCCGTCCGTTCGGGCGTTATGAAGAAGTGGCGGACCCGTTTCCAGCGGGCCATCGAAGAGGCCGGCGAGGCGGGCCTCAGCCTCGTTGAGGACGACGAGCCCCGGCAACGCGGCGGCGCCAAGCCCCAAGCGGGCGGCGGAAACGGCCAGCACAAGCCCGGGAGCCGCGTCGAAGCGGCCCGGCGCGGAAGCATCACCGCCCGGGACGGAGACGCGCCCTTCGCGATGCCCGAGTACGGAGACGGGAGCGGCGACGGCGGCAGCGAGGCCTCCGATCCCTGGCTCAGCGATTTGCCGCCGTTGGACGCCGCCTCCGTTCAGCAGAAGAAGCCCGCCGCGAAGGCCGGGAACGCGAACGGCCGGGACGCGGCGCCGGCTTCCCAAGAGGAAGCGCCGCCATTCTCCTTTGACGAGGGCTCTTGGGAGGACGACGAACCCGACGACGGCCACGCGCCAGCTTTTCCTTTCGGCGCCGAAACCGAAGACGCCGCGGCGCCGGACGACGGCAAGGAAGCGCCATCCACCGCGGCCGTGGGAGCGGACAAGACAGATCCGGAGATCGCCGACGTCTTGGACGCCATTTGCGATGGGCTCGCCCATATTTCCACGGATTCCGCGGCCGCTCACGAGGATGTGTGGCCGGCTATGGAGAAACGCGTGCGCTTTCTGCGTGAACGCGCCACGGCGTCCGGCCGGGAAGGCGCCGCCTTCGCATGTGAAACCTTCGAGCAAGTGCTGGCGACGATGCAGGCGGGCCAAGCCAAGGCCGACGACCGTTTCTTTGAGCTGGCCTATGGTTTCGGCGGCGTCTACGTCGAGGCGGACAACGAGCTTTCCGACCCGGGCGTGACCGGCTGGCTCTCGGAATGCGACGGGTTCGTGGAGGACGCGAGCGCCGTGGCCGAAGCGCCAGCAACGGAGCCTTTGGACCTGACGCGGGTGCGGGTGGTCGACATGCGCCCCGCGCCGCCCCCGGAGCCCGCCGTGGAAGCAACCCCTCCAGGGGAGGCGCCCGGGGAAAGCGCGGCGGAAGCAGCCCCGGCCGAGCCTTGGGAGGACCTCT
>SLHB01000174.1 GCA_007136375.1 Candidatus Hydrogenedentota bacterium | reverse complement strand
GGGCTTCTATATGTTGTGGAACGCGGCTCGCGCGCCGTTGAAAGAACGAATGCTTCGGCGCGCGAGCCACCGAGCTCGAAGATATAAGGTCACAACATCTTGTGGTGTGTGGTCGGGACGACGCCTTTAATAGGGGGGGTGGCCCGAGTTGGGCCGGCTTCCTAACAGGGGGATGGGGGCGCCGGAAAAAGGGACGGCGCGTTCTTTTGCGGCGACTACAAAAAAATTCCCGCGGGTTCTTGACAATGCCCCAGGAATTTGTTACGATTCCGGGCCGCTGTGTCAGGGGCTTCAAAGTCTTTATTTTCAGAATGATCGAGCGAGGAGTTTAGGCTGTGCCTACAGTCAATCAGCTTATCCGGAACTGCCGGAAGAAGCAGGTTTCCAAAACGAAATCCCCAGCGCTGAAGGCTTGTCCTCAGGCATCGGGAACGTGTACGCGCGTCTTTACCATGACGCCTAAGAAGCCCAACTCGGCCCTCCGCAAGGTGGCGCGGGTTCGGCTCAAGAACGGCATGGAAGTGACCACATACATTCCCGGCATCGGCCACAATCTCCAGGAGCACTCCCAGGTGATGATTCGTGGCGGCCGCGTGAAAGACCTTCCCGGGGTGCGGTATCACCTCATTCGCGGCGTGCTGGACGCCAGCGGCGACATGGGCGGCTCGGCGAGCGCCAAGGATGACGGCGGTAAGAAGGTGCACGTGGGCCGTTGGGTTAGCCGTTCGAAATACGGCGTGAAGAAGCCGAAACAAGGATAGGAGCCGGGAAGGCAAACGCAATGCCTAGAAGACGCGAAGTTCCGAAGCGCAAGCCGCTTCCTGATCCCAAATACAAAAGCGAGCTTCTGACCAAGTTCATCAATACGGTCATGATGTGGGGCAAGAAGAGCGTGGCCGAGTCCATCGTGTACGGCGCCCTTGACATCATCAAGGAAAAGACTCCGAGCGAAAGCGAACTCAAAGTATTTGAGACCGCGATCGAGAATGCGAAGCCCTTGTTGCAGGTGAAGTCTCGCCGCGTAGGCGGCGCGACCTACCAGGTGCCCGTGGAGATCGCTCCGGCGAACCGCACGGCCCTCGCCTTCCGGTGGATCATCGAGTTTTCCCGGAAGCGCGGTGAGAAGTCCATGGCGGAGCGGCTGGCTGCTGAGTTGACGGATTGCTATAACAGCCAGGGAAGCACGATCAAGCGCAAAGACGACACGCACCGGATGGCCGAGGCCAACAAGGCTTTCGCCCACCTGCGCTTCTAAGGCGGCTTCCGGATATGCTCCCTCCCCAGGGCTCGGCGCCCTGGCGCGGGGACAAGTCGTAACCAGTTCGTAGTGATTAACCGCGGCCGCTAGCGTGCGGCCGCCCGGCGTGGCTTCCCGCATCGCCTGTCCGGTTTCGATTGAAACGGGCCTGTTATGCCGGAACTCTCCTCCCGGTCTCCCCTGCTTGTCATGGTTAGGGGCGCCATGCGCACAAGCGCGGGAGCGATCTTCGGCGCGTTCAGGCGATAGCCCGTCCGCCGCCACGCATCCGGCGATTACAAGAAACGAGAGAAAGGGACATTTCCGTGCCGTCAAGACGGTATCCTTTGGAAAAAACGCGCAACATCGGCATCATGGCGCACATTGACGCCGGGAAGACGACCGTCACCGAGCGGCTGCTGTTTTACGCCGGACGCCTCCATAAGGTTGGCGAGACCCATGAAGGCACGGCCGTCATGGACTATATGGCGCAAGAGCGCGAGCGCGGCATCACCATTACCAGCGCGGCGACGGCCTGCGAGTGGAAGGGGCACCGCGTCAATATCATTGACACCCCCGGCCACGTGGATTTCACCGCCGAAGTCGAGCGGAGCTTGCGGGTGCTCGACGGCGCCGTGGCGGTGTTCTGCGCCGTCGCCGGCGTGCAGCCTCAGTCGGAGACGGTCTGGCATCAGGCCGACCGGTACAAGGTGCCTCGGATCGCGTTCATCAACAAGATGGACCGGGTGGGGGCAGACTTCCGCAACGCGGTGAAGAGCATGCGCGAACGCCTGGGCGCCGTGCCCGTTCCGGTTCAGATACCCATCGGCGAGGAAGAGCACTTCCGCGGCGTGGTGGACGTGGTCTCCATGCGCGCCTATACGTGGGACGGCGAAGGCCTCACAGCTGAAGTGCGCGAGATGGACATCCCAGAGGAGTACTTGGACGCCGCCGAAGACGCCCGGCATGAAGCGGTGGAATTGGCGGCCGAGGCCGACGAAGGCGTCATGGAAAAGTACATCCATGAGGAGGAAGTGTCCACGGAAGAGCTGCGCGCCGCCCTGCGCAAGGGTTCGCTGGCGATGCAACTGTGCCCTGTTCTTTGCGGCACGGCGCTGAAGAACAAAGGGTCCCGCCTCTTGCTGGACGCGGTCATCGACTACTTGCCGTCGCCCATTGACGTCGGCGCCATCGTGGGCCACGATCCGGACGACGACTCGAAAGAATTGCTCCGGCACGCCGATGACGAAGAGCCTTTCTCGGCCCTGGCCTTCAAGATTCTGACCGATCCTCACGTGGGTCGGCTGACCTTTGTGCGAGTCTATAGCGGCGTGTTGAAAGCGGGCACGCAGGTTCTCAATGTCCGCACGGGACGCAAGGAGCGCCTGGGCCGCTTGCTCGAGATGCATGCGGATGAGCGGAAGGACTTGGAAGAGCTCCGCGCGGGCGATATTGGCGCGGTCATCGGCGCGAAGAACGCGACGACAGGCGATACGCTGACGGATCCCAAGGCGCCCATCGCCTTGATGCCGCTGACCTTCCCTGAGCCCGTGGTCCATGTGGCCATCGAGCCGAAAACAAAGGCGGACCAGGACAAGCTGTCCGACGCCCTGGTGAAGCTCAGCGAGGAAGATCCGACTTTCCGCGTGCGGCAAGACGACGAAACGGGCCAAACGATCATCGCCGGCATGGGCGAGTTGCACCTGGACATTCTCTGCGACCGCATGCAGCGCGAGTTCAAGGTGGCCGCCAACGTGGGGCGTCCCATGGTGGCCTACCGCGAGACCTTGCGGCGCCGTTGCGAGGCGGAAGGCAAGTTCGTGCGGCAGAGCGGCGGCCGCGGCCAGTACGGGCACGCCGTCCTAGCCTTGGAGCCGGGCGAGCCAGGCTGCGGCTTTGTGTTCGAGAATCAGATCGTGGGCGGCGTGATCCCCCGCGAGTTCGTGCCAGCGGTGGAAAAGGGCGCGAAGGAAGCCCTCGAAAGCGGCGTGGTGGCCGGCTATCCCATGGTCGACATCAAGGTTATTCTGCTGGACGGCTCCTACCACGAAGTGGACTCCTCCGAAGTGGCGTTCCAGGCGGCGGGATCCATCGCTGTGCGGGAAGCCGCGCCGAAGGGACAGCCCGTCCTGCTGGAGCCGGTCATGGAGGTGGAAGTGGTGTGCCCGGACGAGTACACGGGCGACGTCATCAGCGATTTCAACGGCCGCCGGGGCCGGATGGAAGGCATGGAGCAGACGGGGAACATCCGGAAGATCCAGGCCATGGTGCCCCTTGCGGAGATGTTCGGATACGCCAACGACATCCGGTCCCGTACGCAAGGACGCGCCTCGTACAGCATGGAATTCGCCGCGTATGAGGAAGTACCCGCGAACGTCGCCAACGAACTTATGGAGAAGACTGGCGTCGCGAAGCGATAGGGATGGGAAACGGAGCGAAGCTGGGGCTTCAATCATTGTAATGGACCGCGCCGTGTCCGGCCGGGAGTTGAGCGGAAGGAGAAAGTAATGGCCAAAGCGAAGTTTGAGCGGACGAAACCGCACGTCAACATAGGCACGATTGGCCATGTGGACCATGGCAAGACGACGCTTACGAGCGCGATCACGAAGGTGCTCGCGGAGACGGGC
>SLHB01000181.1 GCA_007136375.1 Candidatus Hydrogenedentota bacterium | reverse complement strand
TCATCAACGCCGCCGGCGATACCAAAACTGCTCCGCCGCCTTTCGGCGGTTCAACAGCGCGCCGATGATCATGCCCGGATGGGTGAACGCCGCCCAGTCGCCGAACTCGTCGAACTTCCGCGCCGAAGTGGTCACGTGGGCGTTGAACAGGTGCTTGTAACGCAGGCCCCGCCGCCGGCCCAATCGCTTCAGCCGCCGCGCGAAGTCCACATCCTCCACGGCGATGCGCGCCTCGTCGAAGCCGCCCGCCGCCCAAAAGGCCTCCCGCGTCGTGTAGAAGGCCACCGCGCTGAGCCGCGTCACCAGCGCCGCCGCCACGCCCGCCGCGTAGTGGACCGCGATGCCCAGGGACCAGCGTGACACCCGCACGTTCGCCACGCCGCCGCCAATGTGCTTGCCCCCGGCCAGCACTTCCCGCGTGGCTTCCAGGAAGTTCGGCGACATGTAGCTGTCCGCGTCGATGAACACGAGGTACTCGCCCGACGCCGTCCGCGCGCCCGTGTTCCGGATGGCCGATAGGCATTTCACGCCCGTTTGCACCGTCCGCGCGCCCCAATCCCGGGCGATCCGCGCCGTGGCGTCGTGGCTCATGTTGTCCACCACGATGACCTCCACCGGCGCGCCGAGGCGATCCGCCGCGCGGCCGATGGCGTCCAGGCAGTGGGGCAAGTAGGCCTCTTCATCGAAGGCCGGGACAATGACGGAAAAGAGGGGAGGGGCCGCTTCGGCCTGGGGCAGTGTGCTCATGGACTCCGCGTGAATTCCTGAAAGAAGGTCCAAATGACTTTGCTAGCGTCGATTTCCTGGGACACAACGCCCACCACTTGCCGCGGCCAGCCCCGGGGTTGGCCCGGCCAGGTGTGGCCGCCGCCTTCTATAACATACAGCGTCACTGGGGCGTCTCCGGCGCAGTCGCCATAGGCCTCCACCACCACGCGGGTCCCGTCGGCGGGATCGCGCTCGGGCAGGGGCGTGACCGTGGGCGCCGCCGCGCAACCGTTGCGCGCCGCCCAGAAGGCCGCCGTATCGCGGGCGGATAGGAAGGGGCCGCCGGGGCCGCCCCCTGGCGCGCCGCCCTCGAAGGGCACGGCGGGGTCGTCCGTGCCGTGGATGAGCAGCAACGGCGTGGCGCTTCCCGGCGCGCAGTCCGCCGCAAGGGCCGCCGGCATGGATCCCATCACCACGGCGGCCGCCGCGAAGACGCCGTCCAGCTCGCAGAGCATGCGGTAGGTCATGAAACCGCCGTTGGACGCGCCGGCGAGGTAGACCCGGTCTTCGTCAATCGCGTAGTCCGCCTGCAAGCGGTCCAGCAACGCGGCAAGGAAGCCCCCGTCGTCGGCGTTGGCGAAGCCCAGGCCGAAGGGTCCCGGCGCGCCGGGCGGTCCGCCGTTGTTCCACCGCCGCTGCACGCCCTGGGGATACACGGCGATGAAGCCTTCCCGCTCGGAGAGGGCGTCGAAGCCCGTGAGCCGCGCCATGGACCGGTGCGTGCCCGTGAAGGGGTGGAGGATCATCACCAGGGACGCCGGCGCCGTGTCCGCATACGTAGACGGCAGGTGGAGCCGGTACGCGCGCTCCCGGCCGTCGTGGGCCATGGCGTGGTAGGACACGTTGGGCGAGGCGTCCGGACAACCCCGGAAAGCGCCGGCGAGGGCCAAGGCCAACAGGGCCGGCGGGAACAGCTTGACGATGCTGAGCGGCATGGGGCGAGGCTCCAGTTAGCCCCCTGGGGGCGTTAGGGTTCCGCTCCATTAAACGCGCCAACACCGCCTGTTCCTTCCGCGGCGCCCCGCTTTCCTACAACAACTCCATCAGATGCTGGGCGAAGCGCGCGAAATACAAGGCCGCGCCAAAGGCGGCCCACGCCGCGAGGAGGCCAATCCCAATGGGCTTGCACCGGTCCACGAACTTTTCGGATACGGGAAGCTTCATGCCGCCGCCTCCTTCAAACCCGCCAAGATCGCTTTGTGGAGCGCGCCATTGCTCGCCACAACGCCCCGGTTATGGGCCAGCGTGCGCCCGGCGCTGAAGTCCAGCGTCCGCCCGTCCAGGTCGGTCACCACGCCGCCCGCCTCCTCCACGACAATGCTGCCCGCCGCCTGATCCCAGATCATCTCCCGGTAGTCCGGCTTCGACGGCGACAACAGCCGCAACAGCAAATCTCCCGCGCCCGACGCGAGCAACGCGTACTTCGCCTGGCTGTCCAGCCGCGCGGGCTCCGCCTCGACGCCGAGCTGGGCCATCAAGGCGCTCATCTGGTCCACGTTCGTGTGGCCCGCCTCCACGGAACGCAACACCCGGGCCTGGCGCATATCCGCCGTCTCCGACACGCGCAGCGGCGTCAGGGCGCCCTCGCCGTCCAGGGGCGTCGTCCACGTCCCCTGGCCCCGCGCCGCAATCACCAGGGACCCCGGCCCGCCGATGGCCTCCGCGCCCGCGTCCGCCAAATTGGGGCACGCCAACGCGCCCACCCGCACCGCGCCGTCCGCCACGAGAGCCAGCGCCACCGCGTATTGCTCGGCCCGCAGGAATCCCTTCGTGCCGTCAATGGGATCCACCGTCCAAAAGCGACCTCCAGGGGCTCCAGGGGCTCCAGCGCCCCGGTCTATCCAAGCGCAGACCGTCTCCGGCGTGGCGTAGGCCAACGTGCGGCCCACGAAACGCGTCACCGTCTCCAACGCCTCCCGGCCTTCCGCCGCCCGCAACGCCGCCGCGCTCTCCTCGCCCACAAGCGGATCGCCGGGAAAGGCCCGGTCCATCATCGCGCCCACCACCGCCTGCGCCGCGAAATCCGCCACCGTCACCGGCGAACGGTCCTCCTTCGTGATCGCCGCCGTCACCAACTCCCGCTGGATGTCGCGCACCAGCAAGCCCGCCTGCCGCGCCGCGTCCATCGCGAACTGTATCTCTGGATTGCTCGTGTCAAGGGCCATCCGCGCCTCCTTCGTCCGTTGCCAAATGACGCCGCATCATACCCAAGGCCGCCCCCCCGGCGCCAGAGACGCTTGTTGATAGAACGAAGAGGACCGATGCCGACCGAAAACCCGCCCCCGATCGATTCGCAAAAGTCCCCCCTTCGGAGCCTGTCCCCGCGAAAGCGGAGAGAAACTTAGGGGGATCAATAAAAAGTCCCCCTTTGAAGGGGGATTTAGGGGGATGTCAACCCCCAACACAGCGAATTCCCCCTAACAGGGGTTTTCATCGAGCACGAAGTGGACACTGAAGAGGGAAAACGAAGCAGGAAGGAGGTGAGGCGGCGGCAAGAATCATTGGCCCCGTAAAGCGGCCGAGGTATCGGCCTAGTGCGGCCGAGGTATTGGCCTAGTGCGGCCGAGGTCCTCCTGGACGCCCGGCCCCGGTGCAAGCGGGACCGGACGCGCCCAAGAAGGATAAGCAACACCGGAAACACGGCAAGACCCACTAGCAAGCAGGTTTTTCGCGCGGATGCGCGCGCGCCGCTCGGTTGCGGCGCAAGGCGATCCGCACGGGCATACACGCATTCCCGGACGTGTGCTCCAACACGCCGGGGCGTGTCGGGTATTCCCCAAAAGACGGGCCGCAAACGCCTGCCTCCACAGGCAAGACCCGGAAAGGAGCAACGAAGAGATGATGAAGAAGCTTACGGTAGCGCTCAGCGTACTGGCGATCCTCGGCTTGGCCGTCCCGGCCATGGCGAGCGATCACGAAGTTCAGGTTCCCATCAACATCACGGTGCAGGATTTCGTTTCGGTGGAGTTGGGGGTTCCGATCCCCACGATTATCCTGGACAGCACCGATTCGGAGTCGGCATCTGGAAACGTGGAGATTTCCGGCTCGGCCACAGACATTTCCGTTACTGTGACGGCTGATTATTTCGAGGATAACGC
>SLHB01000189.1 GCA_007136375.1 Candidatus Hydrogenedentota bacterium | reverse complement strand
GTGACTTCCCTCGAACGCGGCTTTGAAAAGGCGGACCTCGAAGCGGAGTTGGACCATCTTCGCCGCGAGCGGAGCGAACTCGCGGGCGCTTCGTCGCGAACGGCCCGGGAGGCGGTCGTCTTCGCCGAAGTCACGGAGCCGGGAAGCGTGTTTCCCCTTCGTTATCTCGTGAACAACGCCGGGTGGGAGCCGTCCTACAACATGCGGGCGGGCGATAGCCGGGACGAGATGGTGCTGGAATACCTGGCTTCGGTGCGCCAGACGACAGGGGAGGATTGGCCAGATGTGCGGATGACGCTGTCGACGGCGACGCCCTCGTTGGTGGCGCAAGCGCCCGAATTGTCCGGCGTCGAAGTTGCTTTGATGGACTCCGCGCCGCCGCCTCCGCCCCCGCCGGCCGCCGCGCCGGGCATGGTCATGGAGCCGCAAATGGACATGGTGGAAGAGGACTTGGACGGCCAACTGCGGGCGTTGGAAGAGCGGCGCCGCGTCAGTGGCGTCCAAGAAGGCGCGGCGTTCTTCGGCGCGGGCCTCGGCGGAGGGGTTGTGGCGCCCGATGCGTACGGCGTCGATCTCGCCGGGCTCGACCTGCAACTGAACACGCTCAATGTCCAACGCCAGGGCTTGGAGTTCCGTTATGGCCGGCGGGCCGGCGAAGCGGCGCCGGAAGACCTGCGACGGCGGACGGACAGAGACGAGGTGCTGACTGTCACCTACGAGTTGGAGGGGCGCGCCTCCTTGCCAAGCCGCGCGGACCGGCAGCTTGTCCGGATCTCCGAGGATCCGCTCGAAGCCGAGTTCTCCCGCGTCGCCATTCCCGCCTTGACAAGCCACGTCTACGAAGAAGCCGATGTCTCGAACGGCCTCGGCCGGCTGTTGCTTGCGGGACCGGCCAACAGTTATCTGAACGGCGAGTTCGTGGGCCGGAGCGATCTGCCCACTGTGACGACGGGGGAGCGCTTCAAGGCGGGCTTCGGCATCGACGCCGCTCTGCGCGCGTCACGGACGCTCATGGACCGGAGCGAATCGGTCCAGGGCGGCAACCGCGTGGTGGAAATGCGCTACCAACTTACCCTGTCGAACTTCGGCGGCGAGGCCAAGACGGTCCGGCTCATGGACAGCCTGCCCATGCCTAAGCGGGGCGACGACATCCGCGTCAGCCTGCTGGAGACCAGCCACGCCCTCGTCTCGGAACCGGACGAGCTACGGGGCGACGGTCCCGCCGATCAGGATGCGCGCCTGCGATGGGACGTGGACGTGCCCGCGGGCGCGCACGGCGAGGACGCCGTGAAAGTGGAGTTCCGTTACACGATGGCGTACGACCGGCAGAAGGAGATCGCCACGTCGGCCGCCGGGCGGTAGGCGCGGCGCCGCAGGAGAATCCGCCGCGGACGCGAACCTTTCCGCGCGGACGGTGTCAAAGTAGGCGGAAACCGGTCCAGGGAAGTCTGGAATCGGCGGGAAAACGAGGACAAGCGGCCCGGAAAGGGCCTAAGAATGGGAGATGCTCCATATGCGTTACTTTTTGATTCCAACGTTGGCGGCGGCCTTCGCCGTCTGCGGCGCCGTGGCCGAGGAAGCGCGGACCACCGTTGAGGATCGGACCGACGTGAACGTCACCGTCTACAGCGCCGGTCTTGGCCTTGTGCGGGATGTGCGGGCCGTGTCGTTGCCGACAGGCGGCGTTGAGCTGGAGTTCGTTGATGTGGCGGGAGAGATCCGGCCCGAGACCGTGGGCCTGCGCTCGCTGACGTCGGAGGATTCCGTGGCCGTGCTCGAACAGAATTACGAGTACGACTTGATGAGTCCCCGCAAGCTGATGGAGAAGTACGTCGGCGAAGAAGTCCGGCTTGTCAGCTTCAGCGAGGATCTCGGGTTTGAGTCCGTAGACGCCCGGCTATTGAGCGTGAACGAAGGGGAAGTCTACGAGGTGGACGGCGAGATCTACCTTGGTCACCCCGGGAATGTTGTGTTGCCGAGCGTGCCGGAGAACCTCTACAGCCGTCCCACGCTGGTGTGGCTCCTGGAGAACGAGATCGCGCAGCAGGAGCTTGAGTTGACCTACCTCACCCGGGGCATCACCTGGGAGGCGGACTATGTCATCAACCTGGCGCGGGACGACCGGTCCATGGAGCTCGCGGGCTGGATCACCCTGGACAATCGGTCGGGCGCCGCGTACGAAAACGCCCAACTCAAGCTGGTGGCGGGCGAACCCCACATTGTCCAGCCGCGGGCGCCTCAGCGCGACATGCTGATGCAGCGCACAGCGGCCGCCGAGGCCGCCGCCGTCGCCATGCCCGAGCAAGAGGCCTTCGCCGAATACCACCTCTACACCATGCCGCGCCGCACGACCATCGGCGAGAACCAGAAGAAGCAGCTTGCGCTATTGGACGCGGCGAACATCGTGTGCGAGAAGACCTATGAGCTTCGGGGACGGCAGGAGTACTTCTTCTCCCGCTATCAACAGCGGGAAGACACGCTCCGGCCTACCGTGCACCTCACGTTCAAGAACGAGGAAGGCAACAATCTGGGCATGCCCCTTCCCGAGGGCACCATGCGGGTCTATCAGGAAGACAGCGAAGGCATGTTGCTGTTCGCCGGCGAGGATCGCATCCAACACACGCCCCGTGACGAGGAGGTGCGCATCCGAATGGGCGACGCCTTCGACGTCGTTGGCGAGCGGGTGCAGACCGAGTTTGATCGCATCGCGAACAACGTCTGGGAGAGCGCCTTTGAAATCACGCTACGCAACCACAAGGACAGCGCGGTGGACGTGGACATCGTCGAGAATCTGCCTGGTGATTGGAGCATGGTGGAGAACAGTCACGACTTCGAGCGGCGGGACGCCTACACGGCAGTCTTCCCCGTGGAGGTTCCGGCCCGCGGCGAGGTCACGGTGGAGTACCGCATTCGCGTGAGGCGGTAGGCGGCGAGCCGCGCAGACCGGACGCACAGCGTTATCTTGGCGCGCCTCTTGGCTCTCCCTGTGGGGGAGCGAGGGGCGCGCCGCTCTATTGCGGGGGCCGGGAAGGGCTCAGGCGCGGTGAAGCTCCGCGAGGCTCTTCTCCCACTTGCCCCAGGAAAAGAACGTCTGCGTAAGGACCCAGCGGGAGAGGTGGCTCAGCAGGATGGCCAGCCAGGCGAGTTCCGCGCTCAAGACGCCCAGAAAGTCGAAGAGTTCCGCCAGGCCCACAAGCACCCCGATCTGTGTGACGAAAGCGATGTACATGGGCGTCTTCGTGTCGCCGGCGCCCTGGAGCCCCCCCGTCAACGCGAGGGTGGAGGTAAGGAAGATGCCGGAGAGCGCTGTGTAGCGCAGGAGGCTCACGCCAAACTCGTAGACATGCCCGTCCACGGCGTCGAAAAGGAGCATGAGGGGGTAGGGGAAGAACCAAAACACGACGCCGAGGGCGACCGCGTAGACGGCGCCCATGCCCGCCACGATGTAGACGCTGTGCCGCCCCCGGTCGCGTTTGCCCGCGCCCAGGTTCTGGCCCATGAGCGTGGCCGACGCGACGCGCAGGCCGAAGGAGGCCCACGTCACCAACGAGAAAAGCTGGTTGTAGCATATCGTGTAGGCGGCTTGGGCTGCGGCGCTGTGTTCCAAGACGCCGAGCTTGCGGAAGAGCAACAAGCCGCCGAGGTTGAGCAAGATCGCTTGGAGGCCGGTGGGGACGCCCACCCGCGTGATGGACTTGACCAATGCGAGATCGGGAATCAGCGTGTAATGGCGGGGCGGGCGGATGATGACCTTCCGCTTGTAGATCAGGAAGAGAGCGATGCCCACGCTCGCGATGGGCGCCAGCGCCGTGCCGAAGGCCGCGCCCGAGACGCCGAGGGCGGGAAAGGGGCCGATGCCGATGATGAG
>SLHB01000366.1 GCA_007136375.1 Candidatus Hydrogenedentota bacterium | reverse complement strand
GAAGGCGACGCCGAGCACCCCGATGCCAAACACGTACTGGGCGAAGAACACGCCCATCAGCGGCTCCAGGGCGTTGGCGAGGTCAAAGTTGTTTCGCCGCACGAGCGTCGCCGCCAGGTAGCGGTCGTAGGGTGTGGTGTGGTCTTGAATGAGGGTGGCCACGAGGGCGCCCCGGGCTTCGGCGTCGTCCTCTATCTCATACTGCTGCAGCTCCTCCCGGGTGGCGGCTTGTTCCTCCGGCTCCATGGCCAGTAAGGCCCGTTCGACGAGATGTCCTTCGTATTCGTTCACTTGACCCCCGGAAGCTTCGATTTCCTCGGGAAGCATCTCGATGTCCGGGTGGATTTCTTGCCGGATTTCCGCCAACTCATCGGAGTCCATGAGCCCGTGCTGGGGAACAAGATGGAACTGGCTGGAGGACGCGATGACCACGCAAGCCGTGGCGAGCAGGAAGGGAATCAAGAGCCCAAAGCCGAGGTCGAACTTCATGAATCCCCGGAATTGCTTGCCCCAGCCCCGTTTCAGCAGGGAATACCCGAAGAGGAAGGTCATGTTGATGCCGACGGCGGTGGCGGCGGTCGACACGATGACGCCGCGTTGGTCGGCCACGATGATGGCCTCCCAGTGTTCCCGGAACTCTTCGGGCACATTGGCCAGCAGCGCGACAAAGCCCTCCGCGGGCCGCAGAATCATCCCCGGATCCGGAATGAAGCCCCGGAAGATGGCGCCCCAATCCAAGGCGCCGGGCTCAAAGGCGAGGCGGATCACGACGCCGATGAAGGAGATCATGATCAGCGCCACCATGATTTTTATGATGAACTCGAATATCTTGACGCCCACGCCGCCGCTGCCGTAGTTCCAAGTGAAGGTCACCGCGACGATGAAGAACACGGTTACGAGGACGAGATTACTCAGGGTGGGGCCGAGCAGGCCCCCTTCCCCGAATATGCCTGGCATGAGATTTTGTTGAAACACGCCGATGCCGAGGGTGTATTGGGGCATGACCCACACCATATTCGCGACGAAGGCGGCGATGGCCCAACCCCAGCCGAGTACGGGATTCACCGCGTTGTTCACGGCCTCGAAAGGCCGGCGGCCGGTCGACAACGTGACGTAGGCGATGGCGCTCAGCATGATGATGCCGAGCAACATGGCCAGCGGCTGGACCCACAGCATGCTAGGTCCGGCCAACACGCCAAGATAGAGGCTTCCGGCCAAGGAGCCGCCGCCCAGCGTGATGGCGCTCTGAAGGAAGCCCGGTCCAGAGAGGCGAAGGTATGTCAACAGTTTTGTGACGCCGCCCGCTTCATCGGCCTGCCGCAGGATCTCTGCTTGCTCAAGCACGTCCCCGCTGACGGCTTGACGGTCTGTACGCTCTTGCCCGGTCATCGTGTGTAAGTCTCCAAAGGTTGTCCTTACGTTGAATTAACGAGGTCCCCCGTTTCCCGCGGAGAGTGTCCCCCCCTGTCTGGGCGGCCTGTTGCCGCTGGCTAGCGCCCGGCGCTGGGCTTCGCATCCCAGAGGAGGGCGCCTTGGCCCGCCGGCTCGCCGCGCTGCCGGGGGGAACAATAACCGGAGAAGTTCTGACTTTTCAATCCGCGCCCGTGAATGAAGAGAAGTAGTGAACCGGACCGAGCTGTTCGTGGAATACGTGGAACGCGCACAACAACTCACCGGAGACGCAAGGGAAACAAAAGTGTGCCCACGGATCCTGGTGTCTTGAGCAATGTTTGGGTTGCCGTGGCAAAGTGTTCTAAGTGTCTCCACGGCAATCCCTGTCAAGCCGCGTGCAATGGTTCACCGCAGCGTGCTATGATTTACCCGCGCCGTGCGAATGGTGTCAAGTACAGGATAGCCGGCGCACGGGAGGCTGGCGCTCCCGATTTCAGGTTACTTGAGGGGTGTGGCCGTCCCCGATACCGCGGCGCTTCCGCGAGTCCAGGACGGCGGAAGCCACAAAGGAGAAGGACCGTTCAACTATGAATGGAGAATTGTTTATGCTCGAAGAGATCGATGTACACAGCACAGTGCCTGTGTACACCCAGATCGAGAAGCAAGTTCAGTTCGCGATAGCCGCGGGGCGGCTTCGTTCCGAGGACCGGTTGCCCTCCGTGCGCGAGCTTTCCGAACGGCTCGGCATCAACCCGAACACGGTCGCCAAGGCGTACCGGGATCTCCAGCTTATGGGCTGGGTGAGCGCACGGCGGAATATGGGCATTTTCGTTACGAAGAATTGTGAAGAGCGGTGTAAGGAAGATTGCCGCCGCCGGGTGGTCGAGGAGCTCTTCCAAGTGGTGTCAGAGGCCAAGGCCGCTGGAATGGATGAAAAGGAGATCGGCGGTCTCGCGAAGAAGGCCTACAGCTAGAAGCGCGATCGGTGGGATTCAGCCATGCGGAAGGGGGAGCCCGCCGCCGTGGCCGTGCGGGCGATCATGACATATAACGTCACATGGCGTTGACAGTCAGGATCCCGTGTGCTAGGCTTTTCAAACGCTAAGTTCTGACAAGGGGCGCGCGGCCCTCCAGCGTTTCAAAGCGGGGAGGAGAAACGTTTGTGGCCCATGGAAGACATTGACGCCGGCCAAGCGGCGGCGCCGGAGTTGTACGCCATCGGCGGCGGCAAGGGCGGCGTGGGCAAGACGTGCTTCGCCGTGAACATGGCGGTGGAGATTGCCCGCAACGGCTGGCGCGTCGTGCTCGTGGACGCCGATCTCGGCTGCTCCAACGTGGAAGCCATGCTGGGGACGGAGCACTCCCGGCGGCTGGACGACTTCCTTTTCGACACTGGCGAGGACGGCCTGGACGCGGTCATCGCGGCGACCAGCTATCCCAACTTGAGCCTGGTCCCCGGAACCACGGGCCTTGTCGACGCGGCGAACCCCCGGCTTCGGCAGAAGGATCGCCTTATCGAGGCGCTGCCGAGGGTTGACGCCGATGTGATCATTATCGACTTGGAAGCGGGCGCCCACCTCAACACCCTGGATCTGTTCCTGATGACGGGGCCGAACGGCGTCCTGGTCATCACGCCGGAAAAGACGAGTGTGGACAACGCCTTCAAATTCCTCCGCGCGGCTCTCTTCCGCAAGATAGAGCGCTTCTACCAGTCGCCGGAGGTGGGCATGCTCCTGAAGCGCAACGAGACGCTCGGTGACTTCACCCGTTCAATTCAGGCGTCCACGCTCTTTGGCGCCGGGGCAAAAAAGCGCATCTGTGGCGAGATCGTGGCTTTGGCGCGCTCTCTCCGGCCCAAGGTGGTGGTCAATCGGGCGCGCAACGCCTACGAGGCGCAGATCGCCGCCAACATCTTGAGCCGTCTGGCCCGCCAGGACCTGTATATCAAGCCCGAGCCCCTGGGCTTCCTTTTCTTTGATAAGCATGTTTCGGAAGCGGTAAACTCGGGCGTGCCCTTTATCGTGAGTCACCCGCAGCTTAAGGTGTCGGCGTGCGTCACCGACATCGCCAACCGACTTGGATTCATGCAGCCGTGAGTC
This sequence comes from Candidatus Hydrogenedentota bacterium, assembly GCA_007136375.1. GTDB lineage: Bacteria > Hydrogenedentota > Hydrogenedentia > Hydrogenedentales > SLHB01 > SLHB01. The sequence continues at coordinate 379 of SLHB01000366.1, read as the reverse complement.
AAAAACAGTCCAAGAAGAGCCGCGGCCACTCAAGCGGCGAGAAGCAGGACGGGGCGTCCGCGGAAAGACGGGCCCCAGCCCGGACCGGAGAGCTCAACGTGGCCGGCGCGCCAGACACCTATGAGGCGCTCCGGGACGCGGCGGCAAAGACATCGATCCTGGACCGGGTGAATACAGTTTTCAACGATGTTCTGGAGAACCGGCGCGGCAATGGCCGGGCCCCCAACGCCGCGCATGAGCTCATCGAGCTTCCGAACGCGACCGTGGACGACCTTGCCATCCGCCGGGCCCGGCGCGTGCGCCCCCGCCAGATGACGGTGCCGGAGGGGGCGCTCATCGATGGGACCATCTCGACGGTGGCGGAAACGGCCATCGATGG
>SLHB01000488.1 GCA_007136375.1 Candidatus Hydrogenedentota bacterium | reverse complement strand
GAGATCTTGGCCTTCCTGGCCGCGCGGCCCAGCGCCAGGGGACAACGCCGCCCCTCCTATTGGCGCTACCGCGCGCGCCGCGGCGACAGCCGGGTTCTAGACCAGGCTAAGAACCGCAGCATGAACACGGGAGCAGTGTACCAAAACACTAAGCTGACAAAAAGGGTCATAATGCCCGCGATTAAGAAGACCCCGTACGGACTCACGCCCAAAAAGGTGTGCAACGCCAAGAAACACAAGGCCGCGACAGTCATTCCCGAGAAGGTCACGAAGTTCAGGCTCGCAATCATGCCCCCCTTGGCGTTCTTGGGACAGCGGTGCTGCAACATGGCCGACAACGGCACCACGAACAATCCCGCCGAGGCGCCCAGGCCAAGCATGAGGACGAGCTGCGTGGCGTAGACCACGGGAAAGGCCCACTGAGGCCCGGCCAGCCCATGAACGATGACGAAAATCACGATGTTGAAGCGGGTCAGCGCGAGGAGCACGCTGAAGATAACCAATCCCACGGCGCCAAGGGGCGCGAGCCCCGGCTCAATGCGGCCCCGGGACAGGTAGCCCGCGGCGACGCTCCCCACGCCTATGCCCAGGGACAGCGTGGCGGACAGCAGGCCGATGAGCGCGCCCGTTTCCAAGCGCATGAAACCCAGACTGAGGCTCGTGCGCAGGGTAAGCTGGCCGTATTCGATGATGTTCTGCATGACCAGCGCGCCAACGAACCAGAAGTACGTGACCCCCATGAGCGTCAAGAACAACCAGCGGTCCGCGTAGAATTGGCCGAGGTAATGGAAGAGCCCCTTCCAGGGATTGATGGGAATGGGCCGGGTGGGTTCCGCGGGCGCGGGCCTCGTCACGAAATGGGCCGATACAAGGCCTATCAGGGTGAAACCCAGCAGGAACAGCCCAGCTATGGAGATGTTGTGCTGAAAATGGTCGTACATCAAGCCCGCTAGGGCTTGGCCCAGGATGATGGCCGCGAACGTGCCCATCTGCATGTAGCCGTTGCCCCATGGCAGGCGGCCGGGCGGCAGAATCTCGGGAAGGATGCCGTACTTGGAAGGGCTGAAAAAGGCGCTTTGCACGCCCATGAGAAAGAGCAAAATGAGCATGAACCAGGGGTTGGCGAACCAAAACGCCACAAGGGCGGCCGCCATGATGCCCAGTTCTAGGTACTTGGTCACGACGGTGATGGCCTGCTTGCTGTACCGGTCCGACAAGGCTCCCAAGAGACCCGGAAACAAAAGGTAGCCAATGTTGAAGAGGAGAAAGGCTATCTCCGTCGTGGGGAATTCTGGGTACAGCAGAAGGGGCAGGAAGAGGACGATCAACATACGGTAGCAGTTGTCGTTGAAGGCCCCTTGGAACTGGGTGACGATTAAGGCCCAGAAGCCCCGGTCCTCGTACACGTGGCGCGCCGTTCGTTTCAACCGCCCGTCAGACCCCATGGGGACCTCCATGAGCGCCAATCGCCATCCATCTTCCTCCGCCTTGTCACTCCTCCCCGTCCTCCGTCAGCATCGCCCGGCGGGCGCCGCATTAGTCTGCATGACCGCCTATTCCCGGATCCACTCTCTTGCTACCGGCTCGCGCGGTTGAAATCATCACCCCACGGCAGGACAATGGGCGCGCGGCGGTTCCCACCGTGGAAGCGAAACGGCGGCGACAAGAAAGGATCCGTTATCCATGTCAAAAGACACACGCGTACATCTAAATCGGCGGGGCGGGCGGTTGAGTTGGATGTTTGTCACTCTTACGGCGGTCTGCGTCTTCACCGGCGCCGCGGCCTGCGGCGCCAGCGCCGACAGCCCTACTCTGGCCGATGCGTCCGCCGCGGAAGATGGCGGCGAATTGATCCTGACGCCCCATGACCCTGGCGCCGCCCCCCGAACGTTGACGCTTGAGGACTGGCGAAACTGGGCCCGGGAGCGCCTTGACGACGCCCTCGGCGAGCCGGTGCGCATTGGAGAGTTCACTCAGGGGCCCGACGAATTTAGTTGGATCGCCACCGCGGCGCTGGACCCGGCCGGACGCAGGGTGGCCTTTCCCGTCTCGGCCTACGCTGTCGCAACGACCGCGTCCCTGGTTCATGTGCTTGACGCCGAAACCATGGATATCGCCGTCGTTCCCGAACCCATTTATGGCGACATTGCGGAGATGCGCTGGGCGCCTCGGGGCGGCTTTGTCGCCTATGCCGCCGGCACGGCCCGCGCGGCGGGCGAGTATCTCCGCGTTGACGACACGGACGAAATGACAAGAGCGTTCGTCCTAAATGGCGCGGATATCGGGCGGGCCCTTGAGGAAGAGCGCGGCGAGGGAGAAACGGGCTTGGGCGGCCCAGATCCCAGCGAATTTCTTCCCCATTTCCGGGATGTTTCCTGGGAAAACGATGGCGATTGGCTCGAATTTACCACGAATAAACGGTCCCCGGACCACCGCCCCGTCGAAGAGCGGGAGACGGCTTCTTGGCGCGTCAGGCCCGACGGAACCGGGCTGGAGCGGACAGGCTAGGCGCGGACACTAGGGTGTCGATTTTATTACTTTTGCATTGCCGCACCGGCGTGTTATTATACCGGTCCCATCCGCGGCCGGGGGGGCTGCGGCTTGCCCTGCAACGAAACCTTCAATACCACCCATTGCAGCATATATAGAAAGGGAATTACGTGACTAAACCGACCCAAACCGAGGAGGCGCCGGCCCAATCCACGGCGCGCCCCCTTTGGCTGAATGTCACCCTGCTCGCCCTTGCGGTGGGCGCCGGCGTGGCGGCCTACATCTACCTCGTGCAGGCAGACATGATGAACGAGCCTCAACGCCGCATGGCAGCCATATTCGTCATGGCGCTCGTGCTGTGGGTGACCGAGGCCGTCCCGCTATTCGCCACAAGCCTGCTTGTCATCGTGACCCAGGTGTGGCTCATCGCCGTACCAGATCTCGGCATCGATATGGAGTACACGGACGTATTCGCCGCGCTCAGCAACCCCATCATATTCTTGTTCCTTGGCGGCTTCATCCTGGCCAAGGGCGTCCAGAAAGAGGGGTTGGACGTGCAGATGGCGTCGCTCTTGTTGCGGCCCTTCGGCAAGACGCCCTATGGCATCCTCGCCGGCATCATGCTCATTACCGCCGTCTTCAGCATGTGGATGAGCAACACGGCGACCACCGCCATGATGGTCGTCCTGGTCGCCCCTTTGGCCGCTCAGATCGCGGCGACGGACCGCTTTCGCACGGGGTTGATTCTGGGCGTCCCCTTCGCCGCCAACATTGGCGGGATCGGCACGCCCATTGGCACGCCGCCCAACGCCATCGCCTTGGCCCAACTAACCGAACGGGGTCTGGAACTTAACTTCATGGAGTGGATGGCCTTCGCGGTGCCGTTGCTCCTGGGCACCTTGGCCGTCATGTGGCTGGCCCTTCTGGTGATATTCCGGCCCGCGACCAAGACATTGGATTTGCACATTCCCCAAGACTTTCGGATCTCCTTCAACGCGGTCTTGGTCTTTCTGACGTTCTTGGTCACCGTGGGCCTGTGGTTGACCACCCCCTTCCACGGCGTGCCCAACGCCGTGGTCGCCATGGTGCCCGCGGCCGCCTTCACGGTGGCGCGCATCATCGGACGCCACGACTTTAACCGCCTTGAGTGGGATGTGCTCATTCTCATGGCGGGCGGCATCTCGCTGGGAGCGGGCATCACCGCCACCGGCCTCGACGAGTGGATCATGGAAAGCTTCGCCTTCGGCGACCTCACGCCCTTCGCCCTGATCGCCGTGTCGTGCGTGATAACCGTGTTCCTGTCCACCATCATCAGCAACACGGTCACGGCCAACATCATGTTGCCCCTCGGCATGGCCATCGCCGCGGGCTTCGAGGACGCCCAGTTCGTGCAGGTCCTCGCCATCATGATCGCCATCTCCTCCAGCTACGCCATGGGGCTGCCGATCAGCACGCCGCCTAACGTCATCGCCTACGGCAGCGGCATGATCTCCAGCCGCAACATCATGCTGGTGGGCGGGCTCACAAGCTGCGTGGCTACGGTAATCATCGTACTAACCGGCCCAGGGGTCGTGGAGTTCATCCTGGGCCTCTTTTAGAACGCCCGAACCTAAGCAGAAACGCCGGGAGCGCCCACTGGGCAGGTTCCCGGCGTTTCTGCTATAGTGGAGCTGCGGAAAACGGAACGTAGCGGGAGAGTTTGGCCATCATGCACGTATTGGTAACGGGAGCGTCGGGCCTGCTAGGGAGCGCGCTCGAAACCGCGCTGACCGGACAAGACCACACGGTAACGCCGCTTCGCCGGGGGAACGCCCGAAACGGGCCCACTTGGGATCCGGCGGCGGGAACCATTGACGCGGCCGCGCTGGAGGGCGTCGACGCCGTAATCCACCTCGCCGGAGAGTCCCTCACGGGACGGTGGACCGCTTCCAAGAAGCGGCGCATCTGGAACAGCCGCGTGGACGGGACCCGCCTCCTCGCGTCGGCCCTCGCCGGTCTCTCCACGAAGCCAAAAGTCCTCGTTTCTGTCTCTGGCGTCAATTACTATGGGGATCAAGGCGCGGATTGTCTCCGTGAGGACAGCCCGCCTGGCGCGGGGTTCCTTCCTGACCTGTGCCAAGCTTGGGAAGCCGCGGCGGACCCCGCGCGCGAAGCCGGCGTCCGCACGGTCCACCCTCGCATCGGCATGGTCCTTAGCCCCGAGGGCGGCGCGCTAGCCGCCATGCTGCCCCCCTTCAAATTCGGTCTGGGCGGCCCCTTCGGAAACGGCCGGCAATACGTGAGTTGGATCGCCATCGAAGACGCCGTCAGGGCCATTCTGTTCGCCTTGGAGAACACCGGGCTTGCCGGTCCCATCAACCTCACGACGCCCAATCCCGTCACCAATCTCAAATTCACCAAGACGCTCGCGCGCGTCCTCAACCGGCCTGCCGTGTTTCCCGTGCCCCGCCTCGCCGCCCGCCTTCTCTTAGGTGAAATGAGCGACAATCTGCTGTTCCCCAGTCTCCGCGTGATGCCCGCCCGCCTGATGGCCGCTGGCTATGGCTTCCGCTTTCCCCAACTTGAAGACGCGCTCCGCCACGCCCTTGTCCGCCAGGACGGTTGACACTGGGACCGCGCGGACGGAACAATGCCCAAAGGCGCAGGGATTCTGTGCGGTATCGGGCTGGATTCACACAAAAAGGGGGGCGTTTTCATGCGGCGCTTGACGGGATTGGCGTGTATCTTGGGCGTGTTCTGCGGCCTCGTGGCCCAGGGAGACGACGAACGGCAAGCGTTCAGCGGACGCTATCCCCACCTCGCCATGTTCAACCACGATAGTCCCGGTGAATGCGGCGTGGGCGCCGTCGTGGCGTGGCAAGATCGGCTGTGGGTCATCACCTACCACCAGCACTCCCCCGGGGGAAGCACGGACAAACTCTGGATCATCGATGAGGACTTGAACCGGGAACACTTCCCGGGAAGCGTGGGCGGCACGCCGGCGAACCGGATGATCCACCGGGAATCAGGGCAGTTGCTCATTGGCCCCTACCTCATTGATGAGGAGCGCAACATTAGGGTGATTCCCATGGGGGACGGCCCGGACGCGCCAGACCAGAATGAGCTCTTCGGACGCCTCACGGGCACGGCGCGTCACCTCCACGATCCCGGGAACAAGGTTTATCACTTCGACATGGAGGGGCTCCTCTACGAGGTGGATGTGCACACCCTCGAAGTGGATCTCCTGTACGCCCGGCCCGTTCCCGGGTGGCACGCCAAAGGGGCCTACACCGCCCAGGGACGCCTCATTCTGGCTAACAACGGCGAATGGGACGCGGGATCGGTCGACCCCTTCCGGCCTTTCGAATACCAGATCGATCCGGAGCCCCAGACCGACGAAGACGCCGGCGCGTTAGCGGACTGGGACGGGGCCGATGATTGGCGCCTTGTCAAGCGGCGCCAGTTCACCGAAGTCACTGGGCCGGGCGGGATCCATGGCGCGCCCGACGACACGGCGCCCGCGTGGGCCACGGGTTGGGACAAACGTTCGCTGATCCTCATGGTCATGGACGGCGGAGAGTGGCAAGAGTTTCGTCTTCCGAAGCCGGATTACTCGTACGACGGCCACCATGGCTGGCACACGGAATGGCCCCGCATCCGCGAAGCTGTCCCGGCCTCCGACGGCGCGCCCGCCCGCCTGCTCATGAACAAGCACGGCGGACTCTTCGACTTTCCGCAACACCTGAGCGCGGACGACACCTCTGGCCTGCGGCCCATTGGCGCGTACCTGAAGGTCATCAGCGATGTGGAGCATTGGAACGGCGGCTTGGTGTTCGCGTGCAACGAGACCAGCCAGTTCGACAACCCCTTGGCGGGCCAGGGGCAATCGAACCTCTGGTTCTCGGATTGGGACCGCATCCAACAGATGGGCCAGCCTGCCGGCTGGGGCGGACCATGGATGGAGGATCCCGTTGCCGCCGGAGAACCCTCGGTCCCCTTCCTCATCGCCGGCTACGAGCAGCGGGTCCTGCACTTGGGCCACCACGCGAGCGAACCAGTGACGTTCCGGTTGGAGATCGACGCCACCGGCCGGGGCGATTGGGAGGACTACGCCGAGATCGAAGCGTCCGCCTCCGGTTACGCGTATCATGTCATTCCGCCGGACACGCCGGGCGAATGGATGCGCGTGCGCGCGGACCGGGATCTGGACGCCGCGACAGCCTACTTTCACATGGGTCCCTCCCGCGGCGCGACTACCGACGAAGCGCTTTTCGCGCCCCTCGCCAATGTGGACGACGGCCCGGCTCACGGGCGCGGCGTCATCCGGCCCCGGGGCGGCGATCTGGGAACGCTGCACATGCTCGCGCACCGAGTGGACGGCGACGGCGGCGTGACCGAATTGGGCCATTATGAGATCGGGCCGGACATGGTCCTCGAACACCGGCCCGAAGACACGGACGGCGCGGACTACCTTCGTGAGAACGCCCTCATCGAACCTGGCGGAACAGCCCAAGCTCCGGACGCGGGGCTCAACGTGGAAGTCGACGAGGCTTCCGTCATTGTCACCCAAGACGGCCAACGCTTTCGCCTTCCGAAGGGTCATGAGGCCCATGGCGCGGCCTCCCCCGGCGGAGATCCCCGGCGCATCCGGGAAGTGGTCACAGAGCGTTCTCTGCTCAATGTTTACGGGACCTTCTTCATGCTGCCCCGGAACAACTCCGGCGGCGTCCGGGCGCTGAAGCCCGTGGCGACCCACAACAAACGCATCATCGATTTCTGCTCGTGGCGGGGTATGCTCGTTATCGCGGGCGCCGCGGCGGACGCGGATCCAGCCCACCCCCACTTCGTGGCGTCCGACGACGGAGAGACGGGATTGTGGTTCGGCGACATCGACGACTTGTGGAAGCTGGGCAAGCCCCGGGGCGTGGGCGGCCCCTGGCGCGAGGCCGCCGTGAAAGCCGGAGAAGCGAGCGATCCGTATCTCATGACGGGTTACGACCGGAAGCGGCTCGAGCTGAGCCATGATGGCGGTGACGACGTGACATTCGCCCTTGAGACCGATGTCTTCGGCGCTCTTCACGCGCCGGAAACCTACTTCACCTACAAGGAACTGACCGTACCCGCTGGAGAAACGGTGACGCACGAATTTCCGGAAGGCTTCAGCGCCCATTGGATCCGCTTGCGTCCGGACGCCGCCACGACCGCCACAGCGACGTTTATCTACGACTAGGCAACCGGCGCGGCCCGTTGGGCGCGGGCTAAAGCATGCGCAACAGGGTGACGGGAACGCCGAAGAGGAAGGCGCCGGCGATGAAGGCGCCGAGGCGGGAGGATCGAACGGAAGGCAGCTCGTTGCGGAAGATGTTTTGGAGAAGGTATCCCGCCAGTATCGCGATGATGAGATCGGCCACGTGTTCGCTCGGCTCGATGATCAAGCCCATCACCCACGCGGTCAGTGGCGCGGTGGCGAGGACATAACGTCCCCAGAGCACGTAAGCGCCGTTCTCGTGGGCGCTCATGAGGTAGTCCTTGTAGAGGAGATGTACGCCGATCGCGATGGCCGTGAACAGCGCGGCGTGTCCGTGGAGGACAACTTGCTCGGGCATGGCGAAGATGATCGCCCAGGTGTAGATCCAGCCGATCCCCACGTGCAGGGCGGCGGCGGGAATGGACTCGCCGTCGGCGCCGCGGGCCTTGTGATGGTGCAGGCGCATCTCGATGGCGTAGAAGGCGACGAGCCCGGCGAGCACGACGACATGTATGGCGTCGCCCACGTGGAGATGGCTCCGCTCCAATTCCGGCAGCAACATAAGGATGGCGTAGGCCACGGCCATGCCGCCGCCCAGGGAATACACCCTATGTTCCCGGTGCGCCAACCACCGGCGGCAGTAGGGCGCGTACAGATGGATGGCCATGAATACTAGGGCCATGACCAGCGTGTACGGATGGCCGTTGATGGGCCCGCCGCCTTCCGTAGCGGCCGCGGCGGCGGGGGTCAGCGCCGAGAGGTCGAAGGGCTGAAGCATTCGGGTCCTGAAGTCATGTGAGCCGCCACGATCTGGCGGGCGCTAGAGGGTGGCCATGAGCGATGAGGGCGGCCCTCCCCGGGAGAAGGACCGCCCCTCCCAAGAACAGCGTCAGCGCGCCAGCAAGACGACGGCGCTCCGAGGATTCGCAACGTATTGCGAGCCCGTGATTGTTACTTCGCCGCCGGGCTTGGCGATGTCTTCTGGAGAAGGCAGGGACGTATCGGCGAAACGGCGCCAGGTCCGTCCTTGGATGCTAGGCAACTCGAAGGGCAGCGCTTCCCAGTACATGTTCAGGATCACATGGATGTCGGGGTGCTCATCCGGCGCGGCCAGCGTGAAGGCGAGGACGCGCCCCCCGGGGTCGTTCCAGCCTGGCGCGTTGAGCTTGCAGCCATGCCAACCCACCTCTGGCAGGCCCCGCGCGTTGAGGCCCGGGCCAAAGAAATGCCGCGAATGAAGGGCGGGGTGCTCACGGCGGAAGCGGATCATCTCCTTGAAGAAGCGGAACACGCCGCCATGCGCTTCCACTTGGCTCCAGTCGAACCATGACAGTTCGTTGTCCTGACAGTAGCCGTTGTTGTTGCCCCGTTGTGTGCGGCGGACTTCGTCGCCCGCGACCATCATCGGAACGCCCCGGGACAGGAAGAAAATGGTCGCCAGATTCTTGATCTGTTGCTCGCGGAGCCACTCCACGGCGGGGTCGTCCGTCTCGCCCTCCACGCCGCAGTTCCAGCTGTCGTTGTCGTTCACCCCATCGTTGTTGTTCTCGCCGTTGTCCCAGTTGTGCTTTTCGTTGTAACTGACGAGATCGTTCAACGTGAATCCGTCGTGAGCCGTGACGAAGTTGACGCTGTTCACCGGCAAATGGCCGGATTCCTGATAGAGGTCGGGGCTGCCGGCGATCCGCGTCGCGACCGCGCCGGTAAGGCCAGGCTCGCCCTTCACGAAGCGGCGGACATCGTCTCGAAACCGGCCGTTCCAATCGGACCAACGGTATCCCGGAAAACGGCCCACCTGATAGAGTCCCGCCGCGTCCCAGGCTTCGGCGATCAGCTTCGACTCGGCGAAGGTCTCGGACAGATCGAGGTTCCACAGAATGGGCGCGTGCTCCATGGGGACGCCGTTCACGTCCCGGGACAAAATGGAACCCTCGTCGAAGCGGAACCCGTCCACGTGCATCTCCTTGACCCAGAACTCGAGGCATTCAAGGATAAATTTCACCATGACGGGGTGATTGCAGTTGAGGGTGTTGCCGCAGCCCGAGTAGTCCATGTAATACTGCTCGTTGCCCGGCACGAGATGATAGTACGTGAGATTGTCGAAGCCTCGGAAGTTGATCATGGGCCCGAGATGATTCCCTTCACTGGTATGGTTGAACACGACGTCCAAGACGACGCCAATGCCCGCCGTGTGAAGGGCTTTCACCATGTCGCGGAACTCCCGAAGGTGCTCGCCGTACTCCGGGGAGCAACAGTAGCCCCGGTGCGGCGCGAAGAAGCTGACGGTGCTGTAGCCCCAGTAGTTCGTGAGCGTCCGGCCGTCGGGCAGCTCATGAAGTATCTCCGTGTCGTCGAATTCGAACACGGGCAATAGCTCCACGGTGGTTACGCCAAGCTCCTTGAGATATGGAATCTTCTCCACCACGCCCGCGAAGGTTCCCGGATGCTTGACGCCCGACGATGGGTGCTTCGTGAAGCCGCCGATATGCATTTCGTAGATAACCGCGGCGTTCATGGGACGGCCAATGGGCCGGTCCCCTTCCCAGTCGTAATCGCTGGGATCGATGACGACGCTGCGCATGGACTTGTGGACGTTGTCGCCCGGCCCGCACGCCGTGCCGCGATCCCAGAGGTGATTCGTGCTGCCCAAGCCGTAGGGGTCCAGAAGCGCCTTATCCCGATCGAAGCGATGCCCGCCATGCACGTCGTCCGGGCCGTCGACGCGGTACGCGTAATGGGCGCCGGGCTTCAGACCGTGGACGAAGACATGCCAAAAGAAGAAGCTCTTGTTCTCCGGTGCGTCGAGGGAGATTGTTTGGACAGGCTCGGGGTGATCGTGTTCGTCGAAGATGAGCAGCTCCATCGCCGTGGCGTGCCGGGAAAAAACGGAGAAATTCACGCCTTCCGGCGTCACCGTGGCGCCCAGGGGATGGGCTTTGCCGGCTGATACGCTGTAACGCGGGCTGGCCTTCTGGTGACCGTTGCCGCCCGGAGCGGCGGGCTTGGCGCCTTGTTCCTTGAGTTTCATGATCGCCATCCTTGTCTCTTCGTATGAATTCGGCCGCGGGCCCTAGGCGGGGCGCGCCAAGCTTTCGGCGCTGGTTTCGATTTCCTGGAGGAGGTGCTCCATGAAGGCGTCCACCACGGCGGGATGTTTACCGCTAATAAGATCGCCGTCCACTACGAGATCCGCTGTCTCATCGCCGTCATACACCACCTCGCCGCCCGCGTTCTCGACGTCGCAGATGATGTTGTGGGCGCACGTCACCTTGCGGCCCCGGAGCAGGGCCGGATCGGCGCACAGCAGCCACAGGCTGTGGCAAATGGTTCCGACCTTCACCCCTGGCGTGCTCATGGTCTTCCGAAGAAACACGACGGCGGGCGCTTGATTCGGCGCCCCCTTCTGGACCTTCGGCTGATAGCGGAGACGGTCCATGGCGTAGGCCCCAATGAGCAGCACGGCCGCGTAGTCGCTAGGCGCCACCGCCTCCACCTCCGTGGACACGGTCATATGCTCCTCCACTGTCCCGTTGTCGGGATTGCTGCCGAAAGTGAGCTGAGGTTGCCCCCAGAGATGGCTGATATACTCGACTTCATACCCCTTCGCGGGGAAGAAGGCGTTGAATTTGCGGTACTCCGTCGCGTCAAAGTGGTCCTCGGCGAGGATCGCGATCTTGCGGGATGTCGGCGCCATGGCGGCAAACGCTCCTTTCGTCGGGGAAGCCCCCGGATTCATGCTTTCCAGATCATGCCAAGAGGACCGGCTTAGGCCGGCGAGACGGTCGCCTTCACGCGGAGATCGGACTCGCTGTCCGGCAGATGGATGAGAAGTTGGTCCGCGTCGAAGTTCTTGTACTCGCGGCCGTCGATCTCCACGCGGGTCAGCTTCACGGAGCCCGGCGGCAACAAATCAGGCTGCACCCGGAGCACGCGATCGGCGAAACCGTTCACTTTGGGTTTGAAGTGGAAGTCCATCGGGACCTTCTTGATGAGGAGATTTGTGTAGACGGCCGCCAAGTAGCAGAGCTCGAAGGAGTGGTAGCCCGCCATGGAGTGACTGCCCTTGAGGCGCTCCGTTCCGAGCAGATAGGGCAATCCATTCGCCAGCACGTTGAAGTAAATGCCGCCGGAATCGTTGTCGAGGAACCAGGCGTTGTAGAAGGCGGCCGACTCCCGGGCGTACTTGAGATACGCCTCCTTGCCCGTGACGCCATGGAGAATGAGATAAGCCAGGATGCCCTGTTCCTGTTGCCACCAGGCCTTGCGGTCGTGCCACGCGACACGGTGAACCTTCTGCCCGGGCGCTCGGACGCGATCAACCACGTCGTACCAGCCGCCACGCTGATTGTCCATGCCATGCTCCGGCATCAGCGCTGCGATCTTCTCCGCGAGCTCCGTGTATTCCGCCTTGGGCTTGAGGCTCTGCATCCGCATGAGATTCCATGCGATCTTCAGGTTGTGGCCCACGACTGCCCGGTTCTGCTGCCAACCCCAGGCCTGGTCCTTTGTCCAGTCGCCGAAGAATTTCTCCTGCACGAAGGCGCTGTTGTCGTAATCGGGGAAGTGCTTCGCGATGGTGTCGAAGGTGTGCTCAAGCATGTCCGCGTAGGCGGGGTCGCCCGTGGCCAAGTAGAGATTGATCAGGTATGCGGGCGCGTGATCGCCTACGGAGTTCCAGTTCTTGCGGTCGCGGTTGTGGCCTAGGGATTCCGCCAGCGGGTCGAAATTGATGGGATCGACATGGGAGTAGTATCCACCCCGCGCCTCGTCCTTGTAGTAGTTGTCGAGAAACCGAATGGTCTTCTGGGCGTCGGCGAGAATCGCGGGATCGCCGGTGATCCGGTAGGTCTGGACCGGGCCCGCCAAGGCGTAGATCTGTTCGTAGGCGGGAATGGCGTTGAGATCGTCGCCGAACTCCGACGCCAACACCTTGACCTCCCGGCCTTTCTGAAACTCGAGGGCGTGGCCCCAGTAGCAGATGTCCCGCTCGGAATCCACGAAACGCAGGTGATCCCGGAGATACTGGGTCCCGTTCTCGGCGATTTGCAGGTAGTAGTCGTCCCCCGTGAGGAGATAGGCCGACGCGAAACCGTAGACGAAGCGTGAGATGGTGTCCGTCTCTTGGCGCTCGCTCTTCATGTGGCGGCCTTCGAGGTCGAGCATCGTCGTGTACTCGCGGAACTCGGGATCGCCGTTGGAGAATTCCGCCTGAGCGTAGAAACGGGCGAGTTCCGTCATTTGCTGGGTCCACCAATCCGGCTTTTCAAACCGGTATTCGCCATTGTCCCGCCCGTGAAAAACAAGGTGCTTGGCTTCAAAGGGCCCATCCGGATAAAAGACACCGTGGGCGTGTACGAAGCGGCCCGGCGTGAGCATTTCGCCAATGGCCCCCGTGGCGTCTTGGAAAGGCTCGCCGAGATTGCGCACGAGCTCGCCGTATAGATTGGACCCCTGCTTGACCGGAAATTCCCGGCCGTCCGAGGTCGTCAATATGAACGTTCCGGCGGCTGGATCGGCGGCGGACACGTAGCCCGCGATAGTGTCCGAGAAGGTGAAGGCTGTGGTCATGTGTTTCTCCAACTCAATTGTGTATACACTTTGGGCTTGGCCGCGCCGGAAGGGACGGTTCCAGGCGGCCGCGGATAAACCTAAGTATCGGTAGCAGGTAAGTCAGGCTTTAGCGCGGGAAGGAGATGTGAAGGGCGCCGAATGCGGGGTCAGAGGAAAAGGAAAACAGCCGTGGGGCCATGGAGGCCGCTCACGGCTGTCATTTAGCGCCGCCCGCTGGGGAGAGGCGAGGCTTAGGGCTGCGTCTTTATGACTTTGCTACATCAAGGCGCTCTGTAGCGCCGGCGCATCGGGCCGGGTCACGGGTCCAACGGGCTCGGCCAACTCGGAGAGGGCGTGCGGGCTTCGACGAAGTAGCGTTCGAACCAATCGACGATGATGGGATGCTCGTCCGCTACGTCGTTTTCCTCGCCGATGTCGTCCACAAGATTGTAGAGCTCCGTGGGACCGTCATGAACCGGCCGGACGGCCTTCCAGTGGCCGCGTCGCGCCGCTTGCTGGAATCCGCGCTCGAAGAACTCCCAGTACAGCGGCCGATCCGCAAGCTCGGGTTGGGGTTGGGACAGCAGGCTGGGAACGACACTTACCCCGTCGACGTGGTCCGGAACCGGAGCGCCCGCCAGTTCGGCCAACGTGGGCAACACGTCGGCAAAGTACCAGATGTCCCCGCTTACCGCGTCAGCTTCGACGACGCCGGGCCACCGGGCGATCATCACGGTGCGCAGGCCGCCGTCGTACATATCCCGCTTTCCGCCCCGCAATGGGCCGGAGCTGTCGAACACGCCCTCATAGCGGTTCTGCGCGCCGTTGTCGGAACAGAAAAAGACGATAGTGTCTTCATCGATCTCCAGTTCCTTCAGCAGATCAAAAATCCGGCCCACGTCGCGATCCGCCCGGGTGAGCATGGAAGCGTACACCTTTTCTTCCTGTGTCCAATCGGTGTCCTCGGTATAGGGTTCGAGTTCGGGAATCTGCCAACGGTCATGAGGAATGGTGTAGGGCACGTACAGGAAGAAGGGGTCGTCGCCGGGGCCATGACGGCGGATGAAATCCAAGGCGAAATCCGTGAACAGGTCGTG
>SLHB01000065.1 GCA_007136375.1 Candidatus Hydrogenedentota bacterium | reverse complement strand
GCCCGGCCCGCTGCCGGGCGCCGCATGACACGAGGCGCGTTGCATACGGGGGATTGAATGTATGCTTGAATATTTGGTGAAGCAGCCGCCGGCGCCGCCGTCTAACGACAAGCGCTGGAAGCTGGTCAACGCGGCGATGCGCCGCCACGGGTTCGAGACCCATGCGCTTATCGAGACGCTTCACGCCGTGCAAGACGCCTTTGGGTATTTGGACGACGAGGCGCTGCGTTATGTAGCGACGGCGTTGTGCTTGCCCATGAGCCAGGTCTATGGCGTGGCCACCTTCTACCACTACTTCACGCTGAAGCCGCAAGGACGCCATACCTGCGTCTTGTGCACAGGCACGGCCTGCTACATCAAGGGCGGTCCCGCCATTCTAGCGGCGGTGGAGCGCGAGTACGGCGTGCGGCCCGGCGAAACTACGGAAGACGGCGCGATTTCTTTGTTGTCCGCGCGGTGCTTGGGCTCGTGTGGGCTCGCCCCCGCCGCGGTCTTTGACGGCGAGGTGGCGGGGAAGCTCGATGAGCAAAGCGCCCTCGCGCATCTTGGGAAGTGGGGGAGCCATGACGCCGAATAACAAGGGACGCGCGGGGAACGGGAATGGCGGCGGAAACGGGCCTGGGAGCCGGCCCGCCGCGGATCATTGCGTTCGCGTATGCAAGGCCGCCGGATGTGTATCCGCTGGGAGCGAGGAGGTGTTCGCGGCCTTGTCGGATGCGCTTAAGCAGTCCGGCCAGAGCGTCAACTGCGAGGTAAAGGGCGCCGGCTGCATGGGCCTATGCGCCGCCGGGCCGCTGGTGAGCGTGGAGCCCGAAGGAACATGGTACCGGGAAGTCACCGCCGAGGACGCGCCCGCCATCCTAAACAGCTTAGGGGGCGAAATCGTGGAGCGGCTTCACCTACCCACCAACACGCCCTTCTTTGAACGACAGGAGCGGATCGTCCTGGAGAACATGGGACGCATTGACCCTGAGCGGTTGCAGGAGTATCTCGACGCCGATGGTTACGCGGGCCTGAACAAAGCGCTCACCGAGATGGGGCCGGCCGAAGTCATCGACGAGATCACCCAAAGCGGCCTTCGGGGCCGGGGCGGCGGCGGATACTCCACGGGCCTGAAATGGGGAACCGTCGCCAAAGCCGTAGGCGAGCGCAAGTATGTCGTGTGCAACGCCGACGAAGGCGACCCCGGCGCCTTCATGGATCGTTGCATCCTCGAAAGCGACCCTCACCGGGTCCTCGAGGGCATGGCTATCGCGGGATACGCCACCGGCGCGAGCCAGGGGTATGTGTACATCCGGGCGGAGTATCCTCTCGCCATCTCCCGGCTTCGCTCGGCCATTCGACAGGCGGAGCGCGAAGGCTATCTGGGCAACCGGGTTTGCGGCACGCCTTTCAGTTTCACCGTTGAAGTGCGCCTGGGGGCTGGCGCTTTCGTGTGCGGCGAAGAGACCGCGCTCATCCATAGCATTGAGGGCCAACGGGGCACGCCCCGTTCGCGGCCGCCCTATCCCGCGCAACAAGGGCTCTGGGGTTGTCCCACTCTCGTCAACAATGTCGAGACGCTGGCCAACATCCCGAGCATCGTCCGGAAAGGCAGTGCGTGGTTCGCCAGCATCGGCACGGAGCACAGCAAGGGTACGAAGGTCTTTGCTCTGGCCGGGCGCGTGAACAACACGGGCCTCATCGAAGTGCCCATGGGTATTTCGCTCCGCGAGATCATCTTCGATATCGGTGGCGGGATCCCCGGGGACCACACCTGCAAAGGGGTTCAGACGGGCGGACCGTCCGGAGGCTGTATCCCCGCCGACTGTCTCGACCAACCGGTAGATTATGAATCGCTCGCGGGGCTTGGCTCCATCATGGGGTCGGGCGGCATGATCGTCGTGGACGATACGTCGTGCATGGTCGACGTGGCGAAGTATTTCATGGAGTTTTGTATGAGCGAGTCGTGCGGCAAGTGTGTGTCTTGCCGCGCGGGCACCAGCCAGCTCTTTGATTTGCTGGACAAAATAACCAAGGGCGAGGCGTCCGAGGCGGACCTGGCGTTGCTCGAGGAACTTTGCGATCTCGTCAAGCACACGAGCCTGTGCGGCCTGGGGCAATCGGCGCCCAACCCGGTCCTCAGCACATTGCGTTACTTCCGAGACGAGTACCTTAGCCACATCGTGGACAAGGAGTGTCCTGCTGGAGTGTGTTCCATCCATCGGGACGTGGAGGCGGCGGTATGAGTGTCCTGCAAGAGGTCAAGACCCTAACGATCAATGGACGGGAAGCCAGCGCCCGGGGCGATGAGACGATTCTCGAGATCGCCCGGGAGCACGGCATATTCGTGCCCACCTTGTGCCACCTCCATGGGCTGAGCCCCGTGGGCGGGTGCCGGTTGTGCCTGGTCGAGGTGGAAGGCGCAAACCGTCTCCTTCCCGCGTGTACGACCCGGGTGGGCGAGGGAATGGTCATCCGCACCGATTCGGATCGGCTGAAGGGCTACCGGCGGATGATCCTGGAGTTGTTCCTGAGCGAACGAAATCACACGTGCAGCGTGTGCGTGTCGAACGGATACTGCGAGTTGCAAAGCCTGTCCCGCGACGCTGGCATCACCCATGTCCGCGTTCCTTACCGGTATCAGCGGTACACCGTCGACGCTTCTCATGAACTGTTCGTGGCGGATCAAAACCGTTGCATCATGTGCACCCGCTGCGTGCGGGTGTGCGAGGAAGTCGAAGGCGCCCACACCTGGGACGTTCAGGGCCGGGGCATCGAAGCGCGCCTGATTTCCGATATGAATGAATCGTGGGGGGACTCCGACAGTTGCACGAGCTGCGGCAAGTGTGTGCAGGTGTGCCCCACGGGCGCGCTGTCGGAGAAAGGGAAATCCGTGGCGGAGATGTCAAAGCGGAAGCAATTCCTGCCGTATTTGACGCTAATGCGGGATAAGTGGAAATGACTAAGGCAAGAGTCGCCACGGTGTGGCTGGACGGTTGCAGCGGCTGTCACATGTCTTTCTTGGACATGGACGAACAGCTTATCGAGCTCGCGGGCCTGATCGATCTGGTGTACAGCCCGCTGGTGGACGTAAAGGCGTTTCCGGCGGAAGTGGACGTGACCCTCGTCGAAGGCGCCGTGAGCAGTGAGGAGGATCTCCACAAGATCCGCATGATACGGGAGCGCACCACTGTCCTCGTGTCCCTAGGCGATTGCGCCGTTACGGGCAACGTGCCAGCGATGCGCAATCTCTTTCCGGTGAAATCCCTATTGCGCCGGGCCTACGAGGAGAACGCGGCCCAGCCCGTTGCGGCGCTGTCCAACGACGTGCTGCCGAAGCTGTTGGAGCGCGTGCGGCCGGTCCATGAAGTGGTTACGGTCGACGTATACGTTCCGGGATGTCCGCCGCCGGCGAACGTAATCCTGAACACGGTGCGGGCCATTCTGTCGGGTCAGCCCGCTCAAGCGGCGGTCAATTCCCGCTTCGGCATGTAAGGGAGGCGTCGTCATGGGCAAGACCATCACCATTGATCCGGTCACCCGGCTCGAGGGCCATGGCAAGATCACGATTCATCTAGAAGAAGACGGCTCCGTACGGGAGTCGTTCTTTCACGTCACCCAGTTCCGCGGATTCGAGAAGTTTTGCGAAGGACGGCCTTTTGCCGAGATGCCGTCGCTTATGGCGCGCATCTGCGGCATTTGCCCCGTGAGCCATCTCATCGCTTCCGCGAAAGCCTGTGATGCGCTTCTGGCCGTCCGGGTGTCCGACACCGGGGCCAACCTCCGGCGTATCATGAATCTTGCCCAGTTCGTTCAGTCCCACGCCCTGAGCTTTTTTCATCTCGCCTCGCCCGATCTGCTCTTGGGTATGGATGCGGACCCGGCGTCGCGGAACATTTTCGGGGTCTTGGACGCTCACCCGAGCATCGCGCGGGACGGCATCCGGCTGCGGAAGTTTGGCCAGCAGGTCATCGAGCGCCTGGGGGAGAAGCGGGTGCATCCCGCGTGGATTGTGCCTGGCGGCGTGAGCGCGCCTTTGGACACAAAGGTCCGTGAACTCATCCTTGCCGAACTCCCCGAGATGAAGGAGATTGCGCGGCGAACCCTCGCCTGGTACAAGAAGGCGTACCGGGCGTTCGAGGCGGAGATAGCCACGTTCGCGAACTTTCCGAGCCTCTTCATGAGCCTGGCGTCGCCCCGGGGCGAGTTGGAGTTCTACGATGGCCAACTGCGCATGATGGATGCGGCGGGGAACGTTATCCACGGCAATATCGAGTCGAACCGCTATCACGAGGTCATCGAAGAGGCCGCCGAACCCTACACCTACCTCAAGTTTCCGTACTACAAACCCATGGGCTATCCCCGGGGGTTCTACCGCGTAGGGCCTCTCGCCCGCCTCAATGTCGTGGAACAGTGCGGCACGCCGGAGGCCGACCGGGAATTCCGGGAGTTCCAGCAGTTGCAAGAGGGGGCGATCTCAAGCTCGTTCCATTACCACTACGCACGCCTCATCGAGATTCTCCATTCCCTAGAGCGCATGGAGCAGCTTCTAGACGATCCCGCGATTCTGAACAAGCGGGTGCGGGCCGTCGCCGAACCTAACAATCTAGAAGGGGTGGGCGTGGCGGAGGCGCCCAGGGGAACATTGATTCACCACTACAAGATCGATGAACATGGACTTATAGAATGGGTCAACATGATCATAGCGACAGGCCACAACAACATGGCGATGAACAAGGGCGTCACGCAGGTGGCCAAGCACTTTGTCCAGGGCAGGGAGATCGCCGAGGGCATGCTGAACCGGGTGGAGGCGGTCATCCGGACCTTTGATCCCTGTTTGAGTTGCAGCACCCACGCCGTTGGCCAGATGCCGCTCGAAATTGACATCATGGACGCCCAAGGCGAGGTGATTCGGCGAGTGGTCCGGGGCGCGCCATGAAGGATCCGCCATGAACGTGTTCATCGGATACGGAAACCCGTTGCGCGAAGACGATGGCGTGGGCTGGGCCATTGCGGAGGAAGCGCGGTCCGTGCTAGAGGCCGGAGGCGTCCAGGTTCTAGTTTGTCACCAACTGACGCCGGAGCTGGCGTTGGACCTTATTGACGCCGCGAAGGCCGTTTTCGTGGATGCGTGCGTGGAAGGAAGGCCGGGCGAGATCGCGCGCCGCTCGGTCTCCGCCGAGGACGCCGTTCTGGGAGGGTTCTCCCACCACGTCACCCCGGCGCTGCTTCTGGCGTCCGCCCGCGCCATAGGCGGAACGGCGCCGGAGACGCTGCTCATCACGGTTACAGGCGCGCGCTTTGGCTTCGGTGAGACGCTGAGCGCGCCGGTAGCGGCCGCTGTTCCGGAAGCCGCCGGCGCCGGCGCGCGTTTCCTCGGCCTGGCGCCGCATCATCCGCCCCGTCAAGGTCCGCTCGAGAGGGAAGAGCGTCATGCATGAGTTTAGCCTCGCCCAGGCCATTGTGAGTCAGGCCCTTGAAGCGGCGGAGCGCCATGGGAACCTCCCGGTGCAAGAGGTCCGGGTCCTGGCGGGGGTGCTGCGCCAAATCGTCCCAGAGATTATGGAGACCGCTTTCGACGCGGCGAAGCAAGAGACCCTCGCGGCGGACGCCCGCCTGGTGCTGCGGGAAGTGCCTGCGCTCATTCAGTGCAAGGCGTGCCTGGCCTGTTTTGAGCCGGATGACGTATTCTGGATCTGCCCGAATTGCAGCGGCAGCCGTTGTCAGGCGCTCACGGGCGATGAACTGCTTCTGCATAGTGTTATCCTGTCCGATGACGCCGGAGCGCCTGGCGGGAGCGAACCCAACGAACCGGCCCGGGGAAGCCGAGGAGGCCGTCATGGAAATACGCGTCATCGAACGAGTATTGAAGGTTAACGACGAGCTGGCGCTGGAGGTCCGGAACCGCCTGCGCGAGGCCGGCATAACCGCCATCAACATCATTAGCGCCCCGGGCTCGGGAAAGACGGCCCTCATCGAACGGGCCATCCCCGCCTTGCGGGACAAGCTGCGCCTGGGCGTCATCGAGGGCGACCCCGACACGACCCGGGACGCGGAGCGCGTCGCCGCCTTGGGCGCGCCCGTCACGCAGATCAACACGTCGGGCGGCTGTCATCTGGAAGCGAACCTAGTGTTGCGCGCCTTGGACGCTCTGCCGCTGGACGAGCTTGACCTCATTATCATCGAGAATGTTGGAAACATGGTTTGTCCCGTGAACTTCGACCTCGGCGAGATGTGGCGGGCCGCCGTGGTGAGCGTGCCCGAGGGACACGACAAACCGGCAAAGTACGCGAATCTCTTTCGAAAGACCGATCTGGTTGTCCTAAACAAGACCGATCTGTTGCCCTATGTCGACTTCGATATGGCCGTATTCGAAGCGGATCTCGCGCAACTCAATCCGGGCGTGGAGTTGCTGCGGACGTCGTGCCGGAGCGGCGACGGGATGGCGGCGTGGACAGCATGGTTGGAGCGTGTGTGCGGGGAGAGCCCGGCGCGCGCGCCCGGCTGAGCCGCGCCGGCCTCGAAAGCCTCCCATGGGCGCGACAACACCCCATACCGCCGCCGAGGCGCCTCGGGCGATCGCCATGCGGATCGAGGGGATCGTGCAGGGCGTCGGTTTCCGGCCCTGGGTCTACCGCCTCGCCCATGAGCTGGGTCTTTGCGGCTGGGTGACGAACACGGCCGAGGGCGTCTTCATCGAAGTCGAGGGCCTGTCCACGGCAGTCGCCGTCTTCACGGAACGCCTACCAAGGGAACTGCCGCCGTTGGCGCGGATTGATGTCCTCGACGTTCAGCCCGCCGTTCCCCAAGGCCGTTCAACGTTCGAGATCCGGTCTAGCCAGGGCGGAGGAGAGAAACGAGCCCTCATCCTGCCCGACATGGCCACGTGCGCCGATTGCCTGCGCGAGATCAACGACCCCCGAGACCGGCGCTACCGCTACCCCTTCACCAACTGCACCCATTGCGGTCCGCGGTTTACCATCATCGAAGCGCTGCCGTATGACCGGACGAACACGTCGATGAAGCGTTTTGAAATGTGCGCCGCATGCCGGGCCGAGTACGAAGATCCGGCGGATCGTCGTTTCCATGCGCAACCCAACGCCTGCCCGGCATGCGGTCCCCGGACCGCGTATTGGGACGCCAACGGCCGGGAGCGCGCCCACGACCACGCAGCCATCCAGTGCGCCGCCGAAGTCATTCGCCGCGGTGGAATCGTCGCGGTGAAGGGCGTCGGCGGGTTTCATCTCTTTGTGGACGCCCGCGACGCCGACGCCGTCAGACGGTTACGGCGGCGGAAGCGGCGCGACGCGAAACCCCTCGCCGTGATGGCGCCGGATCTGGACGCCGCGCGGGAGCTTTGCGCCCTGGATGTGGTCGCGGAAACGCTGTTGCAATCCCCGCAGGCGCCCATCGTGCTAGCGCCGTGGACGGGGGCGGGCGTCGCCCCGGACGTGGCGCCTGGCAATCCCTGGCTGGGAGTGATGCTGCCTTACACGCCGCTCCATCATCTCCTCATGGGAGAACTGGCCATTCCTGTGGTGGCGACCAGCGGAAACCTGTCCGACGAACCCATCTGCACCGATGAGCAGGAGGCGCTTGTGCGGCTTGCGAATGTGGCGGACGCGTTCCTCGTTCACGACCGGCCCATTGTCCGCCACGTGGACGACTCCGTGGTCCGATTCATGATGGGCGGCCCTGTCTTCCTGCGCCGGGCCCGGGGCTACGCGCCGGCGCCGGTGTACATCGGCATGGATGGACCGGACGCGGCCGCCTTTGGCGGGCATCTCAAGAACACGGTGGCCGTGGCCAAGGGCCGCGCCGTCTTTTTGAGTCAACACCTGGGCGACTTGGAGACGCCCGTGGCCGCCGCCGCTTTCGACGAAGCCGCGGGCGCCTTGCCGCGACTGTATGAGGCCGCGCCCGCCTACGCCGTTCACGATCGGCACCCCGACTACTATTCGACGCGGCACGCCCAGAGCCTCGGTCTCCCTTGCGTCCCCGTGCAGCATCACTACGCCCACGTAGCGGGCTGCATGGCGGAACACAACCTGGCGCCGCCGCTCTTGGGCGTGGCGTGGGACGGGACGGGGCTCGGCGATGACGGGACCATATGGGGCGGCGAATTCCTTCACGTGACGCCAGAGGGATACGCACGTGTGGCGCATCTGCGGCCTTTCTTATTGCCCGGTGGCGACAAGGCCGCCCGCGAGCCCCGGCGTTGCGCCCTCGCTTTGTTGCGCGACGCCTACGCGGGGGAGGAGGAGCGGGTTCGCGAACTCACAGATAAAATGTTCCAGAAAAAGGAATTGGATATTCTCCTGGCGATGCTCGACAAAGGCCTGAATAGCCCGGTGTGCACGAGCGCCGGCCGGCTCTTTGATGGGGTCGCGGCGCTGTGCGGTCTTCGGCTGACGGCGCAATACGAAGGCCAGGCCGCCATGGAGCTTGAGTTCGCCGCGGAAAAGGCCTTGCGCCCCGTGGCGTTGCCGTTTCCCGTGACGGATGCCGGCGCGGCCTTCGTGTTGGACTGGCGGCCCCTCGTGCGCGCCGCCGTGGAGGCGAAGGCGGCCGGCGCGGCCGCGCCGGAGATCGCCGCGGGCTTTCACCGGGCTTGCGCCGCCGCCATCGCGGAGACGGCCGAACGCTGCGCCCTGGACGCCGTCGCGGTAAGCGGCGGATGCTTCCAAAACAAGATGCTCCTTGAACAAACCGTGGAGGCCCTTCAGAATGCGGGACGGCGCGCATACTGGCCGCGACAAGCGCCCGCCAACGATGGCGGACTCGCCCTCGGACAGATAGCGGCGGCGCGGGCGGACGCAACCAGAGGGAGGCGCGGATCATGTGCCTAGCGATTCCCGGCAAGATTCTTGAAGTGCTCCAGGAGGACCCCGTACTCCGTAAGGGCCGGGTAAGCTTTGGGGGCATTGTGAAAGAGGTGTCCCTGGCCTTCACGCCGGAAGCGGGGCCGGGCGCGTACGTGTTGGTCCACGCGGGCGTCGCCATTGGCGTCGTGGACGAAGCCGAGGCCGCCAAGATTTTCGAGTGCCTCGAAGAACTGGGCGAGTTGGAAGAGCTGGAGGAGGATGGCGATGCGGTTCCTGGATGAATACCGGGACAAGGCCGGATGCCGCCGGCTAGCCGCGGCCATCCGCCAGACGGTGACCCGGCCTCACACGATCATGGAGATCTGCGGGGGACAGACTCACACCATCGTGAAGTACGGCATCGACGATGTGCTACCGCCGGAGATCACGTTGGTTCATGGGCCAGGATGCCCCGTGTGCGTGACGCCGGTCGAGCTCATTGACAAGGCGCTGGCCCTCGCGGCGCGGCAAGATGTGACGCTGACCTCTTTCGGCGACATGTTGCGCGTGCCCGGCAGCCAAGGGGATCTGCTTTCCGCGAAAGCTGCGGGCGGCGATGTGCGCATAGTGTATTCGCCCTTGGACGCGGTGAAGCTAGCGCGGCGGGATCCGGGCCGGCAGGTGGTGTTCTTCGCCGTTGGATTTGAGACGACGGCGCCCGCCAACGCCATGGCCGTGTATCAGGCTCATCAACTGGGACTCAAGAACTTCTCCATCCTCTCGTCCCACGTCCTTGTCCCGCCGGCCATGGAGGCGATACTCAGCGCCCCGGGCAATCGGGTCCAGGGTTTCCTTGCGGCCGGGCATGTCTGCACCGTCATGGGCTATTGGGAGTACGAACCGCTCGTGACGAAGTATCGCGTCCCCATTGTGGTCACGGGCTTTGAGCCCTTGGATATCCTCCACGGCGTGTACATGTGCGTGCGGCAGCTCGAAGAAGGGCGCGCCGAGTTGGAGAATCAATACAGCCGTTCTGTAAATCGGGAGGGGAACGTCCAGGCGCAGCGCTTGCTGCGGACGGTCTTCGAAGTTGGGCCAAGAAACTGGCGGGGAATCGGCGCGATTCCGGCGAGCGGCCTAGGGCTTCGTCCCGAGTTCGCGGCCTTTGACGCGGAAAAGCGCTTTGATCTCGAAGGAATCGTGGGCGGCGAATCGGAGCGTTGCATCAGCGGTCTGGTCCTCCAAGGCGTGAAGAAGCCCCACGAATGTCCCGCCTTCGGCGTGGAATGTACGCCAGAGCAGCCTCTTGGCGCGCCCATGGTGTCGTCGGAAGGCGCCTGCGCGGCCTACTACCAATACCGGCGCCATGAAGCCGCGCGGCAACCCGCGGGAGAACAGGCGTGACCGGCCCGGAAGCGGAAGTCTCGTGCCCCGCGCCCAAGGGCCGGTACGAGAACGTGGTTCTCGCCCACGGTGGGGGCGGCGCGCTCATGCAGCAGTTGCTGGAAAGGCTCTTCTTTCCCGCTTTCGGCGGCGTGGGAGCGAAGGACCGCCAAGACGCCGCCGTGCTCGATGTGGGAGGTCAGCGTATCGCCTTCACCACGGACTCCTTCGTCGTGAAGCCGCACCGATTCCCCGGCGGCGACATCGGGTCGCTGGCCGTCCACGGCACGGTAAACGACCTCGCCATGACGGGGGCCCGTCCTCTCTGGCTGAGCGCGGCCTTCATCCTCGAAGAAGGATTCCCGATGGCGGAGCTTGAGGCGGTCACCGCGTCCATGGCCCGGGCCGCGCACGAGGCGCGCGTGACGGTCGTCACCGGCGATACGAAGGTGGTGGACCGGGGCAAGGGCGACGGGATCTTCATCAACACGGCGGGGGTGGGCGTCTTGGAGCACGCCGCCGTGACGGGCCCCGGCGCCGTGCGTCCGGGGGACGCCATCCTCGTCAGCGGCGATCTCGCCCGCCATGGCATGGCCATCATGGCCTCGCGCGAGGGCCTGGAGTTCGAAAGCCTCATCGAGAGCGACTCTGCGCCCTTGGCGGATCTCGCGTTGAGCCTGTTCGAGGCGGGCATTGAGGTGCATTGCCTGCGGGACCTGACCCGGGGAGGCTTGGCGAGCGCCATGAACGAAATCGCCGGGGCCGCCGGGTGCGGCATTGTGTTGGACGAAGCCGCGATTCCCGTGCGCGAGGATGTGCGCGGCGCCTGCGAAATCCTTGGATTCGACCCCATGTACGTGGCCAACGAAGGCCGGTTCGCCGCCTTCGTGCCGGGCCCATCGGCCGGCGCCGCCCTGGAAGTGTTGCGCGCCCATCCCCTGGGCGAACAGGCGGTCAAGGCTGGCGTGACCACGGAAGGCGGCTCCGCCCGGGTCGCCGTTGAAACCGTGGCGGGAACCTGGCGCATCCTCGGCATGCTGAGCGGCGAGCAGTTGCCGCGCATCTGTTAAGAAACGGGAGGGCGGCTAGACACGTTCCTTGTAGGTTTCGTACTCCCCGGTAAGCGCGTCCTCCTCGGCCTTGGCCAGAATGTCCCGGACCTCGTCCTCCTCCAGCGGTCTGAACTCCTTGGCGATGGCGATGTCTTCGTCCAGGAGCTCCGGCCGCTCCATGCCGAGCACCACCGTGCTCACGGGCAAGTTCATGGCGTAATGGATGCATTCGCGGGCGCTCAACGCGCCAGAGTTGTTGACGATCTGGCCGGGTGTGCCGCCAAGGGACTTCATGCCGATAACGCCCATGTCCCGCTCCAGCGCCATGGGGAGGATCGTGTGCTCGAAACTCTCCCAGTGATGGTCAAAGGGGTTTAGCGGCATTTGGACGGTGTCCCAGGCATAGCCCCGTTCGATCATCTCCGCGTGGTACTCCGGCCGGCTGTGTCCGGTGAAGCCCGTGTAGCGGACCTTGCCTTCGCGGCGAGCCTCTTCCATGACTTCCGGAAGATCGTTTTCGTAGACCAGGCGCGGGTGATCGGCGCCGTAGATCTGATGGACTTGCCAGAGGTCGATGACATCGGTCTGCAATCGCCGCAAACTCTCTTCCAACTGCTGTTTCGCGGCGGCCGCGTCGCGCTCCGTGCTGTAGAACTTGGTCATCAGGAACACTTGGTCCCGGTAACCGTCTTGCAGCGCCTTGCCCATACGTTCTTCGCTGCGGCCGTTCTCGTAGATGTAGGCGTTGTCGAAGAAGTTGACGCCGGCGTCGACCGCCTTGCGCATGGCCCGCACCGCCTCATCGTCGCTCATGGGGTTCCGCCCGATATGGGCGCCGCCGATGCCGAGGAGCGACACGTGTTCGCCCGTGGCGCCCAAGACGCGGTAGGGCATGCCGTCCCGTTCTTCGACGGTGGGGGGAACGCCGCCGAGGGCGGCCAGGGCCGCCGACATGGCGGAGAACTTGAGGAACTTGCGGCGATCCATATGCATAACAGTCTCCTTGAACGAGGTTGGGAGCCATACACGGGCGCGTTCAGTATAGCACGATCGCGGCTCCGTCACTCCAAGAAACAGAGCCCTTCGCGCCGGTGGGGCGCGGCGAGGATGCGGACAAACCGGCCCCCGGCCACGGCGGGCGCGTCGACGAGATGAATGAGGTGTTGAAGGGGCGCCAGGTCGGGAAACAGGTCCGGCAAGGCGTTCGGCGCTTCCGCGAAGAAGCCGTCATTGAAGCTGGAGCCTTCGCCGCCCGGGAAGATGGCCATATAGATGATCCCGCTTTCCACAAGATCGAGGAAGAAGTGGGTGCCGTACGAGACCTCCGGGACGTATCCCGCCTCCTCGCGCGCGACTTCCACGAGGGCCGCCGCGGGCGCGATGTCGGCGTAGGTTACGTTTACGCCAAGATCGACGTCGCTGCTGCCCCAACGGCCCGGCCCCACGAGGATGACGCCCCCTTCCTTGATGGTGGGGTGACTTGTAATGCGGCCTGTCGCCCGGCCCATGCGGACCTTGTCGTCGTAGCTGGCCCGGCTGCTGTAGGCCGCTGGATCAACGTACAGGATGTAGCGAAGGCCCGGCGCGTCGCCGCCGTTGATCACCTTGTTGGACTGAAACAGCCGGCGGCCTTCGGATAAGTCGTCCGGCACGGCGGCGAGCGCTTGGCTGCCCGGCAAATGCATGGGCCGGCATTGGAGCATGTTGATGGCGACCCGCCGCTGGGCGTCCAGGGTCGCCGTGAACTCCGTGTCGACGGGTTGGCCATAGACGGACTCGATCCGTTGCAGCATGGTGTTGAGCAGGGACGCAAACGCTGTGTCGTGGAGCAGTTTGTTGAAGGTCAGCACAAGCTTTTCCGGCGGAACCCGCAGCGCATTGCCGATGGGGTCGGCCAAGTGATCCCCGTGGTGTTCGCTCACGTACATGTGGAGGTTGGGGTAGTCCTTCGCGTCGATCAATTCCCGCAACGGCAGCGTGGCGAGGGCGTTGGCCCGGAGATCGATGACGTCCACCTTCCGTTGGGAGTACCGCGCCGCCTTAAGGTTCGCCTCCGGCCGCAGGTGGGGCTGGCTCAGGGAGACGAGGCGTGGATAGTCGCTCTCGACGCGATCCACCGCCCGCGTGCCCAGCCCAAAGACCAAGCGCGCCGCCCCTTGAGCGGGATCGATCCGCTCATTCCAGGCGTAAAGATTATGGGAAAAGGCGACGCCGGCGAGGCTAGGAAAGAAGCAGGACCGGTAGGGCGCGCCGGAGACGCGCTGGACGAGTATGGCCATCTGCTCGTCGTTGTCCATCATGCCCCGGCGTTCGCAGTAGGCCAGCGCGTCCGGACTCAATGCCGAGGCGTAGACGGCCTTGATGGCGCGTAGAAACTGATCCAGCCGCGCGTCGGGGCTGCCCTGGTTCGGACAAAACTCGCTGCGGTATTTTCCGGCGAAAGCGTTGCCAAAGCTGTCTTCGAGAAGGCTGCTGGACCGCACGATGATGGGCGCTTGGCCGAAGTAGTCGAGCATGTCCCGAAACTGTTCCACAATGGCGGGCGGAAAAACGCCGTCCAGAAAGCGGCGTTCCACATCCTCGAATTCGCCCCGGAGGGTCTCCAAGTCCCGGGACAGTTCCAGGCGGAGGCGGAACAGGCCGTTGTTTACGAGGAATGTGAAGAATACATCGGATCCCACATAGAAGGAGTCATGATCTTCCAGCGTAGCGGTGAACCGGGCCGCGTCCGGGCCCGTTTGCAGGATGCGCCGGGCCAACAGCATGCCCGCCGCCTTGCCGCCGATGCGGCCCGCGCCGATCATGCGCCCCCGTATGGCGAAGAGACAGTCCAGGGTGAAGTAGGTTTCGGCGAGGGCCGTGAATGTGGGGTGTCCGCCCATCATCATCGCCACGAGCTCTTTCTTCAGCGCGGCCACCTCGGGCACGGCTTCACAGTGAGGGCCCAGCTCGTCCCGGGCTTGTTCCAGTTTGCGCATTACGCTGTCCCAGGGCGCCTGGGACGCCTCCCGTGTCCAAGACCGCCAGGTCCGCGACGATCCCGAAACCGAAGCGGCCTGGCCGCTGTGGGCGACGGGCGAGAGGCCATGGGGATCCACCCGGTGAGGCAGAAACATGTCCTCGGAGTACCGATCCCAGACCTTGATGGGAT
>SLHB01000031.1 GCA_007136375.1 Candidatus Hydrogenedentota bacterium | reverse complement strand
TAGATGCTAACCTTCCGCAAGCACATTGCGGCCCAATTACAGCGGTTATGGTAGCACGCGGGACACAGGCGCACAATCCCGCGCGCGCCAGCCGCCCCGGACACGCCGCGCGAACGTGGGGAACGCGGGGGAACGAACGCGGAATCGGTAGAGATGTGACACAGACTGCTCTTGGCGCACTCTTTTGTTTGGGTGCTTGCTCGGTACATGACCGACGACGATGTGATCGACGATTTAACTAATTATATCGCTCGGCCGGGCTCGGAACGCGAGGCCATAGTTAAGGCGCGGGTGGGCCAGGGAAGATTCCGGCAAGCCGTGGTTGAATGGTGGGCGGCCTGCGCGGTTACGGGCTGTAAGGAGACAAATCTCCTACGCGCCTCTCATATCAAACCTTGGCGAATAAGCACGCCGGGGGAGTGTGTGGACCCATATAACGGCCTCCTATTGTCACCGGATCTCGACGCCTGCTTCGACTCAGGATATGTAAGCTTCGATGACGCTGGTAACATAATCATCTCGCCAGCCCTTAACGCGGGAGATGCACATTCACTTGGCGTCTCGTCCGGCATGCGCTTGCGCCGAATCGACAGGCGCCACCAGACGTATCTCGACTATCATCGCGCATGCGTGCTGAAATAACTCGGTAGTTCTTGCTCTTGGTCGCGGGTCTACGACCCGGCAACTTCGAACGCACGCTGTTGGAAAGTATGGGGTAGAGCCATCACCCGCCGGGGCGCGGCCGCCGTCACGCGTCCTTGGGCGCGTTGTCATGCGTGGCGCTTGACCCGCCCAGGACGGTCCGGCAGAAACCTTGCGGGGGAATGTCCAGGGCAGCGTTGAATTTGCTCGACATGTTCTGGAACGCCACAAGGCCGGTGAGCTCAACGAGGCCGTCCTCGTCGAAGTGCCGCTTCAGTTCGGCGACGAGGCCGTCGTCCACGCGTCCATCCGTGTAGGTCACCGCGTCGGCGTAGGCGAGGACCGCCCGCTCCACGGGTTCGAAGCGTTCGCTGGCGCGCCAATTCTCCAAGGCGCCGATTTTCTCCCAGTCCACGCCGCGCTTGTGGAGGAGGGCGGCGTTGGCGTCGACGCAGAAGCGGCAATGGTTGATCTGGGACACGCGGACCATCACCAGGGAGCGCAGGGCGGGCGTGAGCGGACTCTTGCGCCGTTCCAGCGACGTGAGGAAAAAGGCCACCGCCAGAAACAGCCGGGGGACCCGGGCCCACACCAAGGCGGACGCCAAGGGCGCGCCGAACTTGCGCCGCTGACTCCAGAAGAAGATGCGGAGATACCACGGGTAAGCCTTGAGGGGTTTGGGCGCCGCGTGCATCGTCAGGGAGACCTCCTTTCTAAGCGTTTCATGACCGCCGCGCCGGGAGCGGGCCGGCCCGTCCGGCGATGCGACAGTCCAAGTTAACCAGGGCCGATCCGCAAGAAATTCCGGAAAGACTGGCCGTTGCTGGTCTCGGGGAGCATGTTTTCCTCTGTTCGCGCCGCGGACTTATGGATCATCCATAGGGTTCCCGGGCATAATTGCCGCGGCGCGCGTGGAAGCACGGCCATGAAGCGGGCGCCGCCATTCACCGCGGCCGCACCTAAGGGGAGGAGAAGCCGTCATGAAGGACACAGTCACCAGGCGCATGAGCGCGAACCGCTGGAGGCGCATGAGCGCGAACCGCTGGCGGGGGGCGGCCGCGGCCGCTGTCATCGCCATGGCCGCCGTTGGGTGCGGCCCGCAGTTTCCAGACGACGGCCGGCCCCGGGCCGCCGTGGTGCTCATGCAGGAGGATCAATTCTTCCGCCTGTGCGAGTACGGCATGCGCGCCGCGGCCGAAGACGAGGACATCAACGTCATGGTCACCAGCAGCCGCAACGACCTCAATCAAGAGATCTCGCTGGTGGACACCCACATCGCCAACCAGGTCGACGCCCTCATCGTGGCGCCCCTGAGCATATCGGGCTCCATACCGGCCCTCGAAAGCGCCTACAACCAAGACATCCACATCGTCACCTACGACACCTTCATCGACGCGGCCTTCCCCGTGGCGTCCATCCAAAGCGACCAGACGGCCTTGGGCCGGTCGACGGGCGAGGTTGTACGGGAGTATATCGAGAACGAACTCAGTGGTGAAGCCCGCGTCGCGATCATCCAATACATCGCCCTCGCGCCGGAGCCCGGCGGCATGCGCGTCGAAGGCTTCGAGGGCGCGTTGGAAGGGCTGGACGGCGTGGAAATCGTGGCGCGGCAGGACGCATGGCTGGCGCCGGAAGCCACGAACGTGGCGGAAAACCTGCTCACAGC
Organism: Candidatus Hydrogenedentota bacterium; assembly: GCA_007136375.1. Classification (GTDB taxonomy): domain Bacteria; phylum Hydrogenedentota; class Hydrogenedentia; order Hydrogenedentales; family SLHB01; genus SLHB01. Next base: position 1,578 of record SLHB01000031.1, on the reverse strand, counting down.
CCATCCCGATCTCGACATCATCTGGGCGGCCAACGAGGGCGGCACCGTGGGCGCGGCCACGGCCGTGCGCAACACGGGGCGCGCCGGCGATGTCCGCGTCTTTGGCACGGACATGAGCGGCCAAATCGGTGAGTTCCTCTTGGCGGACGACGCGATCTTGCACGCCGTCACGGGTCAGCGGCCCTACGACATCGGCCGCCTCGCCATGGAGTCCGCCGCGGCCGCCATTCGCGGGGAAGAGGTGGAAGGCGAGGTCTTGCTTCCCGGCGAGCTGTTCACGCGGGACGAGCCTGACGCCATCCGCGAATACCTCGACTTTATCGACGAAGTGACGCGGTGAGCGACGCCCCGCCATACAACGTGGAAGCGGTAGGGCTGCGCAAGATGTACCCCGGTGTGACGGCGTTGGACGGCGTGACCCTGGGCTTCGCGCCCGGCGAGACCCACGCCCTCATCGGCAAGAACGGCGCCGGGAAGAGCACGTTGGTGAAGATCCTGGCTGGCGCGGCGGCGCCCACATCGGGGGCGGTGCGCGTGGCCGGTCAACCCGTACGCTTCGCCTCGCCCCGGGACGCCCTCGCCCACGGGGTCGCCACGGTTTACCAGGAGTTCAGCCTGGTTCCGGGCATGTCCGTCGCGGAAAACATCCTGCTTGGCGCCTTCCCCACGAAATGGGGCGGCGTCGCCGTGGATTGGCGGGCCCTGCGGCGGCGCGCCCGCGCCGTTCTGAACGAACTTGGCCTCCAGATCGACCCCGCCGCTCCCGCCGGCTCCCTCAGCGTGGCCAGCCAGCAGATGACGGAGATCGCGAAAGCCGTCGTCCACAATCCCCGGGTGCTGATGCTCGACGAGCCTACGTCCGCGTTGGCCCACCACGAGACGGAGCAACTGTTTCGGGTCATCCGCCAGTTGACGGCCCGGGGCGTCGCCGTGGTTTACATTTCGCACAGGCTCCAGGAGCTGCGAGAGATCGCGGCGCGCGTGTCGATCCTCCGCGACGGCCGGTTGGCGGGGACTATCGGCATCGAGGAAGCGGACGGCGCCACGGTGGCGGAGCTCATGTTCGGCGCGCTCGCCCCCGCCGGCGAACCGCCCGCGCCGCGGACGGAGGGGCGGCCCCTCCTGACGCTCAAGGGCTTGGCGGCCAAGGGGCGGTTCCAGCCCGTGGACCTGACGCTGCGCGAGGGCGAAGTCCTCGGGATCGCCGGGCTCCTCGGCTCTGGACGCACGGAACTGCTTCGCGCCATCGCCGGCGCGGACCCCATCAGCACGGGAACCATCACTATCGACGGGACGGAAGTCCGCCGGCCCACCGTGGCCCGGATGAAGGCCCTGGGCGTCGCCATGACGCCGGAGGACCGCAAGGCCGCGGGGCTGGTGAGCATGCTGTCGGTCCGCGAGAACTTGTGCATGGCGAGCCTGGACCGCTGGGCCGTCGGCGGCGTCACGTGGCGCGCCCGTCAGCTTCCGGCGGCGCGGGGGAGCATCGAGGATCTGGGCATCACCGCCCGGGGGCCGGAACAGAAGGTGGAAACGCTCAGCGGCGGGAATCAGCAGAAGGTCGTGGTGGGCAAATGG
>SLHB01000473.1 GCA_007136375.1 Candidatus Hydrogenedentota bacterium | reverse complement strand
GTGCGCCGCTCGCTGATGGGGATGGGCAAGGGAAAGAGGATAAGCTGACGCCGGGGATGGAGCATGGCGAAGGCGATGAGCACGCCCATCACGGCGCCGCTCGCGCCGATCACCGGCGGGTACGAACCCCGGGTGAACCAGGGCACGAGAGTCGCGAACACGCCGAGGACGCCGCAGATGATGAAGAACCGGAAGAACTGGCGCGTGCCGAGCACGCGCTCGACGTCGGGCCCAAAAACGAACAGCCAGATCATGTTCATGAACAGGTGGAGCAGCCCGCCATGCAGGAACATGTATGTGAAGGGTTGCCACAGGAAGCCGCCGGTTACCGCCTGGGTGGGACTAAAGGCGAGGAATCCCGTGATAACCCCGCCGCCCGGCGGACCATACACCGCGCTAGCGAAGCTGGATGGGCCAAAGGGAATGTGGAACAACAACTGGAACACAAAGATGGCGGTATTCCAGAGAATAAGCCGTTGCACGGCGTGGGTGATCGGCCCGCGCATCGGACCGCCGTGTTCGGTTTCTTGATAGAAGTAGGCTTGCTGCATGAGAATCCAACTGGCTGGCGCCCCCGGCGAGCCGGGAGGACGCGGGATCGGCTCCGGAGCGCCGCCACACGCCGCCGCCGTCGGGACACAGGACATGACGCCCGGAGATCCTCCACACGGTAGCACGAACCCCAGGTCTCAGGAAAGCGGCTCGCGCCCGCGCCGGACCCAGCGTGGCGTCAATCCAGCGCCGGGACCTCCAGGGGATAGGCGCTCACCCGGCCCATCCGCGCTAAGGGCAGGTAGATAAGGCGGACCTTGCCCACGATGGTGTCTTCCGGCACGCTGCGCCGCGGCCAGTTGGTGCTGTCGTCGCTCTGGTTGCGGTTGTCTCCCAACAGGAACACATGGTCCTCGGGCACCTGGTAGGGGGGGAAGACATACACGATGGCGGGCTCCATGAGATAGGGCTCGGAGACGTACTGGCCGTCGATATGGAGCGCGTTGTTCTCCACGGAAACCACGTCGCCGCCCACGCCGACAATGCGCTTCACCACAAAACCCAGGTGATCCATGGGATCCTGAAGCACCACCAGGTCGCCCCGCTGGTACTGCCGTTCGGTCAACGTCAGGATATAGTCCTGGGGTTGGAACGTGGGGCGCATCGAGTTGGTGGGCACCAAGAAAAACTGCATGCCCCGGCCCACCAGCAGGTACAACAGCACAACGGCGCAAAGGAGGATCACGACGTAGGCGCTGTACCGCTTCCTCGACATGGGGCGGGGCCCCTGCTCGGCGTTCATTGCGTCAATCGGTCTCCCGAAACGGCCGGAAGGCCCGGCCCATCAGCATCGTGCGCGGGAATAGCCGGCGCGCCTCGTGTTGGCGCGCCACCCGGCCTACAGTTCATCGGCCTGTTCAAGCAGTTGCTGCACCGCGCCGCTGTCCGGGTGGAACACCCGCGCTTCCTCCAGGCACGCCCGGGCTCGGTCGCCGTCGCCATGCCGGAGCCATGCGCGGGCCTCGTTGAGCCAGGTGTAATAGACGGCGTCCTCGTTGTCCGCGTGCTCCCGGGCCGCCGCCCAGGCTTCCGCCGCCTTGTCCCACTCGGGATCCACGCCAAAGTCTTCCGCGGTGAAATAGTTCATCGCGTAGTCTTGGAGAATCTGATAATCCTCGGGCTCCAACTCGGTGGCGCGCCGCGATTTCTCCATGGCGCGCTCGAAGATCTCCTCCCGGTCCCAGCCTTTGATTTCCTGGACTTGATGGAAGTGCACCAGATAAATCTGCACCACATTGAAGAGAAAATCGGGATTATCCGGGTCGAGTTCGAGGGTTCTGTCAAAATGTCTCAACCCATCTTCGTACCGGCCCACATGGCAGTAATGAATGCCGAGGTTGTTATGAGGAAAGGGCAGATCGGGGTCGATATTCGCCGCGGTGCGCCAAAGCTCCACGCCCTTGGCTTCATCGCCAAACACGTCGTACTCTAGCTCGCCATAGTAGTTCAGGATGCGGGCGTTCCGGGGGTACCGCTCGACGGCGTAGTCGTAGGCCTGGCGCACCAGTTCGAAGCGTTCCCGGGCCGACGCCAGCTTTTCGTCCATCAAGTCCTCCTCGCCGGCGGCCTGATGCTCCCGGGCCATGTCCACATCCCATTCGGCGAGGGAACGCTGGGTGTTGTCGAAATCGCGGACGGCGCGGACAAAGGCGTCCTCGTCATCCGCCAGTTCTTCGAGGGCGCGTAAGGCCTGGGGCAGATCGGCGGCGGCGGCCGGCGCCGCCAGGCAGAGGGCCGCCGCGGTTACGCACAGGATTCTCCACGTATACATACGCCTTCCTTAATCGGTTTGAACGATGGGCCACGGCGATGGCGCGGCCCGCCCGGCGCGGGGATTTCCTATTGCTCGGCGCGCTCCATTCATAGTAGCGAAAAGTTCCCGCTCAACCCAACTTTTCCGGCGGCCCCGTCAAAGGGCGGCGGGGTCGGGCGGATTACGCCAACACACGCAGGTCCAAAAGGGACACAAGTCCTCGAAGCCGATCCGTTCATAGAGGCGCCGGGCGGGGTTGGCCGGGGTGACGCCGAGCGTCGCCGTCTCCAACCCGGCTTCTAGCATGGCCGCCGCGCCTTCCTGGACTAGCGTGGCGCCCAAGCCCTGATTCCGGCATTCAGGGGCGACGGCGAGTTGGTTCAAGTGTCCAGTGTTCGGAAAGAGCCGCTGCGCCAGGTGAAGCCCCCGCGCGCTCCCGTCGGCGTCAAACGCCACCCGCGTCAGGTGATGCAGCCCAAGCCGGGAGGTTTCCTCCCAATGCCGCTCCAAGAGCGCTTGCGCCGTGCCTTCGGCGAAGAGATGGGGATGAAAGCGCCGCTCGGGGCCGTTGTAGGTCCGGGCGAGCAGCGCCGCCGCCGCGGCCGTGTGGGCCCCTGAGAAGGCTTCCGTTTCCACGCCCGCCGCGGCGCCGGCCGTAACCTGCTCCACGGGCGCGGCCATGAGCAGCCGCTCCGTGACCGTGAACCCGTGGCCGGTAAAGGCTTCTTCCAGCGGCAACGGAGCGTATTGGACCGACTCGTGGATGATGGCGCGGGGGCCGGCGCCCAACACCCGCAGGAGCCCTTCCAGCAGGAGCGCTACGTAACGGGGCTCGCGCCATCCAGCGCAAAGATGCAAGTAGTCGATCTGGGCCACGTCTCCGATCAGGACCGCCGCCGCCATCCCGGTGATCCGGCTGCCCTTTTCGAGCCCGAGGCACCACACGCCCGTTCGGTCTAGGGGCGCGCCCGGCGGGGGCATGGACGCGAGGGTGGCCTCTGCGGCCGCCGCGCCATGAATGGCGGCGATGCCCTCCGCCTGCTCGTGGGCGAAATCCGGGAACTCCGGAGGAATCTCCCGCAAGAACACAAGGCCGGACGCCGTCACGCCCGTTCCAGCCAGCGCGCGGCTTCCACCGCCCAGTAGGTGAGAATCAGGCCCGCGCCCGCCCGGCGGATGGCCGTCAACATCTCCAGCGCCGTCTCCCGCTCGTTGAGCCACCCTTGAAGGGCGGCGGCCTTGACCATGGAAAACTCGCCGGACACATTGTAGGCCGCTATCGGAACGTCGAACCGTTGGGCCGCCCGTTGGATGATGTCCAGATAGGCCAAGGCGGGCTTCACCATGACGATGTCGGCGCCCTCCGCGACGTCCAGCTCCAACTCCCGCATGGCCTCCCGGGCGTTGGGCGCCGGCATCTGATACGACGCGCGGTCGCCGAAAGCGGGCGGCGACTCCGCCGCGTCGCGGAAGGGTCCGTAAAAGGCCGACGCGAACTTGGCGCTGTACGCCATGATGGCCACTTCATGGAGCCCCCGCGCGTCCAGGGCCGCGCGAATCGCGCCGACCCGTCCGTCCATCATGTCCGAAGGCGCCACGATGTCCGCGCCCGCTTGGGCGTGGGCGAGGGCCTCCTCCACCAGCACGCCGAGCGTGGCGTCGTTGTCCACATCTGGGTTGCCGTCCCGGTTCTCCGCGAGGACCCCGCAATGGCCGTGATCGGTGTACTCACAAAGGCACACGTCCGTGATGACGCAGAGGCCGGGACAGGCCTCCTTTACGGCCCGGACGGCCTCGCAGACCACGCCATCGACCCGCGCGGCCTCGCCGCCGGACGGGTCCTTCGCTTCGGGGATGCCGAAGAGCATGATGGCCGGCACGCCGGCGTCCGCGGCTTCCTTCGCCGCTTCCGTCAGGGTGTCCACGGAATACTGGAAATGGCCCGGCATGGAGGGGATGGGATTGCGGATCCCCTCCCCCGGCCGGACAAACATCGGCAGGATGAGGTTGTCCGCGGTCACCCGCGTTTCGCGGACCATGCGGCGCAGGGTGGCGTTGCGCCGGAGCCGCCGGAGACGGACAGCCGGAAATCCCATGGGAACACGCTCCCTTTTGAAACTACGTGACGGGTTGGAATACACACTATACCCGAAGACCCGCGTCCGGCGCAGGTCTGGCGCGCGGCGGCGCCGCATCCGGGAGGGAAGATTCGGTGAAAAGGAGGCGGCGGAGGGAGTGGTTGGGGCACTCCCTCCGCCTGATGCAGGAGGCAGGGACGGTACGCGATGCGAACTCGCTGGGGCTAGCTCATGAGGCTACCGGCGCAGATGCCAGCGTTCCGGCCAGCGCCACAGCGAGGAGAGGATAACTTCACGCATGGCCGCCATCTCTTTCGGCAGCCGGTCATTGAGCTGCATGAACAGCTCCACGTGGCTCAGCAACTCCTTCTCCCAATCGGCCCGGCCGAGAGAGGTCACTTCGTCGTAATCCTCCCGGGAGAAGTTGTCCAGGCCCGCCCACTCCAGGGCTTCGTAGGGCGGCATGTAGCCCAAGGGGCTTTCGACGGCTTCCGCCTTGCCCTTGGCCCGGTCGACAATCCACTTGAGCACGCGCATGTTCTCGCCGAAGCCTGGCCAGATGAACTTGCCGTCTTCGCCCTTGCGGAACCAGTTCACGCTGAAGATGGGCGGAGGCTCGGGCACGTTCTGTCCCATGTTGAGCCAGTGGTCCACATAGTCGCCCATGTGATACCCGGCGAAAGGCAACATCGCGAAGGGGTCGCGGCGCACTTCGCCCAGACCTCCGGCCGCGGCCGCCGTCTTCTCGGAGCCCATCGTCGTGGCCATGTATACGCCGTTAATCCAGTTGGTGCTCTGAACCACCAGCGGGATGGTCTTGCTGCGGCGGCCGCCGAAGATGAAGGCGTCAATCTTCACGCCCTTCGGATCTTCCCACGCGGGGTCGATGGAGGGGCACTGCCGCGCCGGCGTCGTGAAGCGCGCGTTCGGGTGCGCCGCGGGCGTGCCGGAATCCGGCGTCCATTCATTGCCGCGCCAGTCGATGAGCTTCTTCGGCGGCTCCTTGGTCATCTCTTCCCACCACACATCGCCGTCTTCCGTCAAGGCGACATTGGTGAAGATGCTGTTTTCCTTGATGGTCTCCATGGCGTTCGGGTTCGAGTCGTAGGACGTCCCCGGCGCCACGCCGAAGTATCCCGCCTCGGGGTTGATGGCCCGCAGCTCGCCGTCGGGACCCGGCTTAATCCAGGCGATGTCGTCGCCCACCGTGGTCACCTTGTAGCCGTCAAAAGCCTTGGGCGGTATCAACATGGCGAAGTTCGTCTTGCCGCAGGCGCTGGGGAACGCCGCCGCCACGTAGCTCTTTTCGCCGCCGGGCGGCTCCACGCCAAGGATGAGCATGTGCTCGGCCATCCATCCTTCCTCGCGGGCCATGGTGGAGGCGATGCGCAGGGCAAAGCACTTCTTCCCAAGGAGCGCGTTGCCGCCGTAGCCGCTGCCAAAGGACCAGATGGCGTGCTCTTCCGGATAGTGAACGATGTACTTGGTTTCGTTGCAGGGCCAGGCCACGTCCTTCTCGCCCGGCTTGAGGGGCTTGCCCACGGTGTGCACGCAAGGCACGAAGTCGCCGTCCGAACCCAGCACGTCCAGCACTTTCGTCCCGACGCGCGTCATGATGTCCATGTTCACCACCACGTACGGCGAGTCGGTAATTTCCACGCCGATGTGGGCGATGGGCGAGCCGATGGGTCCCATGCTGAAGGGAATGACATACATCGTCCGCCCTTGCATGCAGCCGTCGAACAACTTGTTGAGCGTGGCCTTCATTTCATCGGGGTCCATCCAGTTATTGGTTGGACCCGCGTCCTGCTTGTGACGGGAGCAAATGTAGGTGCGGTCTTCAACGCGCGCCACGTCCTTGGGGTCGGACCGGCACAGGTAGCTGTTGGGCCGCTTCTCCGGGTTCAGGCGGATGAACGTCCCTGAATCGACCATGAGCTGACAGAGTTCGTCGTACTCTTCCTTCGAACCATCTGCCCAGCGGATGTTATCGGGTTTCGTCAGCGCGGCAATCTCTTGCACCCACTGTTTCAGCCCTTCGTGCTTCAGGTTGCTCGGTGCATTCATCCCTTGCATTCGTGTCGTGCTCCTTGTCGGGGTTGAATTGGGTTCCATTGTATCGGTGACCCGGCGCCGCGGTGTTGGTCACACCACTCCCCCGCCTGCCCGGACGTCACCCCTAGTGAGCAATCTCCGTGCCAAAACGCGAAGCCGCCGCGAGAATTCCCCGTAACTCCCGTCAGCGCTTGACGTTTGTCCCCTGATAAGTGTCAGCCGCTGGACCGGCGCCCTGCAAAATCCCGCGCGAATGCGCAGCATTGCGCAGTACAGATCCGCCCGGAATGAACACTATCGCCGCGGCACGCCCCTCGTGCAAAGGACACGCCCCAGGGCCGCGGCATTCTAACCGATCCCGCTCCGGATACAATAACGCTGGCGCCACGGGCGAACCGCCGGACAAGCTTGACCGGACATCGCTGTGAGGCCTCATGCTCGCGCCTGGAAGACGGCGTTCAGGGACCGCCGCTCCGCCAATGGCGTTCCTATCCGGCGATTAAGGGGTCCGGCTTCCTTCCGAACGGCCCGGCACGATACCATACGGTCCCCGGCCAGGTCTTGCCCGCAGCGGGACACCGGCATGAGGCCATCGCGGCCCGCCGGACCCAACCCCACGTACGGAGGCAGTATGGAAATACGGCACCAAATCGATCCCGCGGACTATCAACGCTTCATGCAGACGGTCCTCGGCCGGGCTCACGCCCACGCCGCGGCCCGCATGTCCTGGTGGCTGCGCTGGCGGGCCGAACTCGGCCTGTGGCTCCTCGCGGCCGCCGGCGCCGCCGGGCTGGCGCGGATGGACCGGTGGAGTCTCTATTTCCGCGAATGCCCGGAGGTCATCGCCCTGTACATCATGTTGTTCCTTGCGGCCCGCGCCTACTTGGCCTTCCACCGCAACGCCTCGGTAACGGCGCCGCTGGAAAACGGGCCGGTCCTGGGTCCGGAACGGCTGCGGCTCACCGAAAAGGGGATCGAATGCGAAAAGATGTACTTCCGGCAGGAAACGGACTGGGAAGGCGTCATCGATTTCTACGAAGACGAGGACTATTTCTACGTCTTTATCGACACCGTCATGGCCCACATCATCTCAAAGTCGGCCTTCGCGCGGGAAAGTGATAAGGACGCCTTCCGCCAGACCATTGTAGAGCGGATCCGGGAAAACTTGCGGCGCAAAGGCGTGACGTTGGACGAAGCCGGCGCCCCGTAAGCCAGCAACGAACGGCAAGCCGGGCCGGGAGCCCGAAGGGCCGCTGCACGAGGACCAGCTACATGCCGGAGGCGGGGTCTTCGCTGGCCTGCGTGAAGACGGGATAGCGCATGCCGTAGACGACGACACGCTCCGGCGATCCGCCTTCCCGTTCGAACTCGAAGACGTGGAGCGGCACGAAATGGTTCTCGCTGTTGGCCCAGCGCCGGGCGAGATCGGCGATGCCCAACTCCCGCATTACATTGCTTTCCTCAAGATAGGTTTCGGGCAGGATCACGTACTGGATGTCCCGGTCTTGCAGCCAGGAAAGCTGGCGGGTCAACGGGACGCCGTTCAACTCGGCCAGGGCCCCGAAGTCCGTGAACACGGGGAACTCGAAGTAGTAGGTGTTGGGATCGAGGCTCATAATCCCCCCGCGGCTCGGCTGGATGTTGGCGTTCACCCACGCGTACGCGGGATGGCGGGGCACGTGGGCGGCCAGGTAGTCGCTCCGGTCCACGCTCCCCGCGACGACGGGGAGCCGGGCCGCCGCGTTGAGCCCATGGTAGCAGAGGCCTAGGCCGAAGGCGGCGAGGACCAGGACGTGGACGGCCTTCCGCCAGGCCGGATGGGGGACCTGCGTGAGCATAAGGGCGGCCACGGCCATCATGGGCGCGATGACGGGCAGGAAGTATTGGCCCGCGGGGGCGGTGAAGTAGATGAACAGCCCGCCCGCGATGCAGAAGCCGCCGGCCCGCCAAGCCGTCTTGCCGCCGAGGAGCAGGGCGGGCGCGCCCAGGAGCAGCACGAGGGGCCCCGGCGAATAGGCCCAGCCGTCGTACAAGCCGGGCCGCATAACGATGTCCCACGGAAACATCACAAACGCGATGGCCGCGGAGCGGCCCACGTTAACGGGCTCGGCGGCCAGGAGGCCCAGCCGTTCGGCCAGATAATGGACGGGCGACGAAAAGTCGCCGGGCAAATAGGCGTACAGGAACCACGGCGCCGCGGCGAGCAACGCCCCGCCCGCGTAGAAGAACGCTAGGCTGTACCGGCGCTCCCGGCCCGCGATGAGCACGCCGGCCGTCAGCAAGAGGATGAACAGATAGCCCGTCGGACGGATCGCACAGGCGCTGCCGGCGAGAACGGCGGACAAAAAGAGCCACGCGTAATGGCGCTCTTCCCGCCAGACGATCAGCGCCGTCAGGGCGGCAGTGACGAAGGCCGCGAAGGCCAAATCCACCCGGGCGGCGCCGGCTTCCGTGTAGAAGACGGGAGACGCCGCCAGCATCGCCGCCGCGCCCGCGCCGCAGACAGGCCCGCCGAGGCGTCTTCCCAGGCCGTACACGGCGCCGCAGGCAAGCAAGCCGAAAGCGAGGCCGAAGAGGTTGGCGCTATATTCCTCCCCGTGAAACAACGCCAGGGCGAACAGGGCGTGGGGCAAGGGACCGGCGGGGCCCTCAAGTTGCCCCGGATGAGCCTGAATGCGGTTGGCCCAGGCGTCCTGGGCGGCGGCGCTCAAGTGGATGGCGCCGCTTTCCGTCTCCGCCACGGGCGCCATCGCGCTGATGAGCGCCAATAGCGCCGCCACGGCCACAACGCCGCCGCAGACATACTCGAACCAACCGGGGCGGTGGGCCGGCTTGAGCACGGGCTCGCGGTAATACCGGTCCCGGGAGGCGGAGAAGATCTCCCAGCCCAACCCCACGGCGGCCACGGCCAACAGCACGCGAAACACGCCGTCCAAGGAAAAATGCGGGCTCAGCGCCAGTATAAACAGAGAACACACGGCCATACCGAGCAGGCCGCGCCACGCATAGCCTTCCACCCCGCCCCCTATCCGCAGGGGCCGGAGAATCCACGTGCCCGCCAGGCCGGCGGCGGCCATAACCACCAGAAATGTCATGGATGTATGATTGCCTTATTGCCCCTTGCCGGGGCCTGACTTCGATTGACGCTCCAGAACGGAAACGGGATCCATCCCCTGCCGCCGCCGGACCCGATGCGCCAGCGGCCGCATGGATGGTGTAATACCCCGGACACGCCAAGTGTTGCGTCCCCAGGGGCGTGTACGTGTAGAAACGGCGCCCAGCCGGAAAAAGGTTACAAGGGCCGCCTCGTGAATGTACAAGTTGGCTGCCGCGTGGTACAATCGCCGCGCCTGGAGCCTCGAACTTCGGGCCATCGGCGCTTTAAGGAGTCCAGGGGGACTATCGGCGCCACGCGGCGGAAGTTGCAGCGGGTCGGTGGCGGTATCAGGGGGATCCGTAACACGCAGGGGGATTTCTTCAGCGAAGGCGCCGGACGTCTCGCGGGGATGGGGACGGCGGCGGAAGGGCCTTGAGCCAGAGGAGCGGGACCGCTCGTGGGGAAACGGAAAAAGCCGGGCAACCTCTCCTTCCACGTGAGCGGCAAGGTCATCGAGCTGAATCCATGGCAAGCCCGCGTCTTCCGCGCCGTGATCCATTGGTTCTCCCCTTTAATCGCGCAACTCGTCGCGCGTCAATTCGCGAAACGGCATCCCGATTGGAGCGCGCAACAGGTCCGCGGCGCCCTTCTCGGCGGCATGGGAAACCCCTCGGACCCCCGGTTGCGCGAATTCGCCCGGGAGACGGCGAGACGGTTTCGGGAGCGGCCGCGCGGCGCTGGCGCCGCTCCGGGAAGCGCCACGGACTATTGGCCGTCGCTCGCGGCGCTATGTCTCGCGAATTTGGTCCCATTGTATGGCGTATTCGCCTGGAACTGGGATGTTTTCGCCATCCTTGTGCTCTTTTGGCTCGAAAACCTGGTGATTGGCGCGCTGAACCTGGCGCGCATCGTCTGCGCCGTCCCCCGGGACGCGGCCGCCTGGGGCGGCAAGCTGTTCCTTGCGCCCTTTTTCTGCATCCACTACGGCATGTTCGCCCTTGTCCACGGCGTGTTTATCTTTGCCCTGTTCGGCGAAGGGGCGTATGATGGCCTGGGCGGCGGCTTGTGGAATCCCGGCGCGGCGGTGGCGGCGATCCGGGACTACGGCCTGGAACTGGCCGTTCTTATCCTGGCCGGCAGCCACGGATTCTCGTTCGCGTGGAACTATTTGGGCCGCGGCGAATATAAACGGGCAAGTCTCCATGGGCTGATGACGGGGCCATACGCCCGCGTCATCGCGCTCCACCTCACCGTCCTCTTCGGCGGATTCTTGGTGATGGCCCTCGGCTCGCCCGTATGGGCCTTGGTCTTGCTCGTGGGGTTGAAGCTGGGCATGGACGCCAGGGCCCACCTAAAGGAACATCATGGCTTGGCGGCGCCCACGCCGGCGGAAACGCCGGGCAAACGGCGCCACAAGCAGTAAACCGGCTCCCGCCGTTACGGGCGCCGGGCCAAGATCGCCGGCGAGGCCCGCCAAGGGCGCGTCCGCGTCTCAACCGGCCCCCGAAAGGAGCGACTCCATGAAGAAAAAGCTGAGGGTTGTCTACATCCTCCCCACCCGCTATGACGACGACGGCCATGTCCTCCGGTTCTGGCGCGGCGTCTTGCCTTCGAATACGTTATGCTGCCTGCGGAGCTTGACCCTCGCTCTCGACGGCGACCCCGCCCTCGGAGGCGCGGAAGTCTCCGTCGACATCTACGACGACACGGTGCAGAAGGTGCCGGTCCGCAAAATCCAGCGCATGGCGGAGGATCCCGAAACGCAATTGCTCGTAGGTATGGTCGGCGTGCAGAGCAACCAATTCCCCCGGGCGTTGGACCTGGCCGTGCAGTTCCGCGAAACAGGCATACCCGTCATCGTCGGCGGCTTCCACGTCAGCGGCGTCATCGCCCTCTTCGGCGAACCCCTCGGCGACCTGCAAAAGGCCTTGGACCACGGCGTTAGCCTGGTCCGGGGCGAGGCGGAGGTCCCTGGCGCCTTGGCGGAGATCCTTGGCGACGCGCTGACCGGCGAGCTCAAGCCCATCTACGACATCAAGGGCGTCCCCGACATCAGCGACGCGCCGGTGCCGCAGCCCGACCGCGACTATCTCAGCCGCTACGTCTGGAAGAACATGGGCACCATCGACACCAGCCGCGGCTGCCCCTTCAACTGCTCCTTCTGCACGATCATCAACGTGCAAGGCCGGACCATGCGCCACCGCGGCGCGGCGTGCATCCTCGAAAGCATCGAGGCCAATTACGAGCGGGGCGTCAATTTCTATTTCTTCACCGACGACAATTTCGCCCGCAGCCCCGTGTGGGAGGAGCTCCTGGACGGCCTCGCGGCCATGCGCGCCGCCGGCAAGAACGTTTCGTTCATGATGCAGGTCGACACCCAGTCCTACAAGATTCCGGGGTTCATCGAAAAGGCCGCCAAAGCCGGATGCTACCAGGTGTTCATCGGTCTGGAGACGGTCAACCCGGCCAACATCGCCGCCACGGGCAAGCGCCAGAACAAGGCCCATGAATTCGCCGCGATGGTCGAGATGTGGCGGAACGCCAACATCCTCGTGCACACGGGCTACATCATCGGACTGCCCCATGACACGCCCGAATCCGTCCGGCGCGACATCGCCACGCTCAAGGACGAACTCAAGGTGGATCAGGCCTCGTTCTTCATGTTGACGCCTCTGCCTGGCAGCCGGGACCACCTCAACATGACCCGGGACAAGGTCCGCATGGACGCGGACCTCAACAACTACGACAGCTTCCACGAGACCTTCCGCCACGCCCACATCCAGCCCGGCGAATGGCAGGCGCTGTACCAGGAGGCGTGGGAGTCGTTCTACAGTAAAGAGAACATGACGAACATCCTCCTGCGCACGCCCCAGCCGCGGTACTGGAAGATGTTCTGGCTCCTCCTCTGGAACCGCTACTCCGCGCTGGCGCGGACCCATCCCATGGTCACCGGCGTGGGCCGGCTCAAGGAACGGACGGCCCGGCGGCCTCATTACCCGCGGGAAGGACGCCTCGCCTACGCCTGGCGCCGGGTGAAAGACGCGGCTTGGGGCGTCAAGACCTACGCCCGCATCTTCTTCGAGGCCCAGGAGGTCTGGTTCCTCAGCCGCAACCCCGGAGATCCCCGGTGGGCGGTGCTCTCCGACCTGCGCGTGAAGTGGGCCAATCTCCGGCGCCGCATCCACGACAGCCAAGTCGCGGATCAGTGTCAAGAGGCGGCCGAGGCGGCGCGGATCATGCTCACCACGGCCTCCCGCCAACTCCACGAGCTGAGCCAGGCCCAGTCCGGCTTGAGCTACAAGCTCCGGCATCGCCTCAAGGTCAAGGCCGGGGAAGTGGATCAGTACATCCGCGACATTGAATGGCAACGGCCCGCCTGGGAGGACATCCGCAACGCCGAACGTTTCGCCCGCGAGTCCCTGCTGGCCGGCTACGAGAACATGGCGATCCGCTATGTGGCGGCGCGGCGCGACTTCAACGCCTTTTGGCGCCGGCAATACGACCAACTCCGGGCCGGACGGTGGTGGCGCCTCGATTTCCTTCGGATGCCCCAGGCCCTCACCTTCGAGATCGTTATGGGCGTGCGGTTTGGCGCCCTCGGCGTGCGCCGCTTCTTCACCGCGTCCCCGCAGCAACAGGACTGACCCGCCGGAACGTCTCCGAAACGCCGTGGGCCATCTCCTCCAGCCAGGGAGAGATGGCCCACGTTATTCATTCTTGGCCCGTCATCGCCTTTCGTGTGAGCCTGACGGCTCACACGAGGTTGTAGAACTCTTCCCAGCCCTCCCGGGGCTCGGGGCCGTCCAATAGCGCGTTGGCCTCGTCATTGTCCGGGAACCGTTGCGTCTCGGGGTCGAAGGTCAGGGTTCCGCCGAGGCGCTGCGCGATCACGCCAAGGGTGAACACTTGGGTGAGGGCGCCCGCGACGCCGAAGTGAGAGCGGGTCTCTTCCTCGCCCTTGCAAGCCCGCAGGAAGTTCTCGTGGTGGCCCGAGGTCGATCCGAATTCCGGCAGATCGCCGGCGATTTCCGCACGGCGTTCCGCGGGGAAGATCTCCAGTTGGCTGCCGTGGCTGCCGCCGTAGAAGACGAGATCGTCGCCGCCGTAGATGATCTTGCCCGCGGAGTGCAAATCCGTGATGCCCGAATCAGGCGGAAGCTCGGGGCCATACTGTTCGCCCGGGCCGTCGCTCCAGGTGAGCGTCAACGGCGGCCGGCCGTTCCGCTCCGGGAACTCCAAGCGCAGCCGCGAGGCCTGCGGAAAGATGTACTCCGTCGGTTCTTCGGGGGATTCGAGCGCCACTTCCGCCGGCAACCCCAATTCGAGGAAGCGATGCGCCGTGTCGATGATGTGGGCGCCCCAGTCGCCGAAGAGGCCGTTGCCAAAGTAGTGCCAGTTGCGCCAATACTCGGGGTGGAACCTCCAGCTAAACGGTTGGGTCTCCGGCTTATCGGCGTGCCACAATTCCCAATCCAGGGTGTCCGGCACGGGCTCCTCTTCCGGCAATTGGCCGCTTTCCCAGCCGTCGTGCCAGTGGGGCGGATTGACGAGAAAGGCGTCAATCCGCGTCACGTCCCGGATGATCCCCGCCTCCGTCCAGGTCTTAAACTGCATGAACTGGCCGCCGCCATGGCCTTGGTTGCCCATTTGCGTGACCACATTAAACCGCTCGCGGGCCTCCATGAGCAGGCTCAACTGCCGGAAGGTCTGCGCGAGGGGTTTCTCCATGTACACGTGCTTGCCCATGGACATGGCCAGCATGGCGATGGCGAAGTGACTATGATCCGGGGTGCCGATGGTCACCGCGTCGATGTTGCCGCCTTCCTCGGCGAACATCTCCCGGAAATCCTGATAGACCGCGGCGTCCGAAAAGGTCTCGCG